>JACDCH010000089.1 GCA_013694495.1 Acidimicrobiia bacterium
GCGGGCCGCTGCGCACCTACGCCGTCGAGGTCGAGAGCGGCGTGCCCGTCGACGTCGCCGCCTTCGCCGCAGAGGTCGACCGCGTCGTCGCCGACCCGCGGGGCTGGACGGCCGACGGCGCGGTGGCGTTCCAGCGGGTCGCCGACCTGACGACGGCCAGCTTCCGGATCGTGCTCGCCACCCCGGCGACCACCGACGAGCTGTGCGCGCCGCTGCGCACCGCCGGGCGGTTCTCGTGCTTCCAGCGCGGCGTCGTCGTGCTGAACTTGGCCCGGTGGCTCGAAGGGACCGAGGCGCCCGGGCTCGAGTTGGCCGCCTACCGCGAGTACATCCTGAACCACGAGGTGGGCCACGCCCTCGGCCACCCCACCGTCGTGTGCCCTGCGCCCGGCGCCGTGGCGCCGGTGATGATGCGCCTCACCCGCGACCCCTCCGCCTGCCTCCCCAACCCCTGGCCCTTCCCCTGAGCCAACTCAGCCGCCCCGAGCGCAGCGAGGGTCCATCGAACTCGAGCGAACGGAGTGATCGCTCGGGTTCTTGCGAAACGTCGCCAGCGGCTCGATGGTTCGCGGAGCAAGAACCCTTGCGACAGCAGCCGAACGAGTGAGCTCGAAGCTCAATAGTGACTGAGGGACCCGGCGCGGCGGGCGCGGCGGACGGCCCAGCGGAAGCCTTCGAGGGCGGCGGGGATGCACACGATCGAGAAGGCGGCGAGGACGGCGGCGTCGACGGCGACGGCGCCGAGGTCGGGATCGGGCGCCAGCGACCGGCGGACGCCGTCGAGCCCGTGGCTCATCGGGAGCAGCTCGGCCACCACCTGCAGCGGCCCGGGCAGGATGGAGATGGGGTAGAGCACGCCGCCCAGGAGGGCGAACGCGCTGGCGACGAACGTGAGCAGCAGGCCGGCCCGCTTGGTGACCACGATCACCGCCGCCCCGGCGAGGCCGACCGCGCTGAAGGCGACGAGCGTCAGCACGAGCAGCGCAGCGGCCAGGCCCAGGTGGTGAAGCGGCACGTCGCCGCCGAACAGGGCCCCGCCCACGGCCAGGTACAGCGCCAGCTGGCCGGTGGCGAACAGGCACGGCCACGCCGCGCCGCACAGCAGGAGCACGCGCTCGTCGACCGGCGCCACGAGCAGCGCCTCGAGCGTGCCCATCTCCTGCTCCTGGCCGAGGCTGCCCGAGAAGCTGCCCAGGGCGACGGAGAAGTAGCTCAGGGCCGCCGTGCCGATGAGCACGAAGGTGAAGTAGTCGCCGCCGTAGGGGCGCAGCGCCACCTGGTCGGCGGGCACGAGGCGGCTGAGGAAGCCGGCCGACAGCAGGGTGGTGAAGGCGCCGCCGAGCTGGGTCAGGAACGACAGCCGGTAGCTGCGCTCCAGGCGGAAGTCCCGCCGCACGAACGCGCCGACCAGGCTCACTGGTGCGGCCTCACCTTCGTGGCCACCTCGAGCTGGACGTCACCATCTGGCACCAGTGAGCCCTCGATGCTCCGCAAGCTCCGCATCGAGAGAGGGCGCGATGACATCGATTCGCTCGCACGCTCGCTCATGCCACGATCCGCCGCAGCTCGG
Organism: Acidimicrobiia bacterium; assembly: GCA_013694495.1. Classification (GTDB taxonomy): domain Bacteria; phylum Actinomycetota; class Acidimicrobiia; order Acidimicrobiales; family JACDCH01; genus JACDCH01. The sequence continues at coordinate 1,571 of JACDCH010000089.1, forward strand.
CGTCGAGCTCGTCGGCGTCGTCGGTGGCCGTGCGGCCCACGACCCGGCCGGCGTGCAGGATGCTCACCTCGTCGCAGATCGACGCGGCCTCGGCGAGGTCGTGGGTGGTGATGAGCACGGTGACGCCGAGGCGGTCGCGCACCCCCAGCGCGGCGGCGTGGAAGTCCTCGCGGGCCACAGGGTCGAGGCTGCGGGTGGGCTCGTCGAGCAGGAGCACCGGGGGCCGGTGGAGCATCGCCCGGGCCAGGCCGAGGCGGCGCGCCATGCCCTGCGAGAACCCGCTCACCGGCCGGTCGGCCACGTCGGCGAGGCCGGCCTCGGCCAGGGCGGTGGGCACCCGCTCGGCCGCGTCGGGGAGCCGGTGGAGGGCGGCGGCGAACTCGAGGTTCTGGCGGGCGGTGAGGCGCCAGTACACGCCCCGCTCCTCGCCGGTGCTGAGCCCGATGCTGCGGCGCACGGCCATCGGATCGTCGACCACGTCGTGGCCGGCCACCGTGGCCCGGCCGGTGTCGGCCAGCACGAGCGTGGCCAGCACCCGCAGCAGCGTGCTCTTGCCCGAGCCGTTGGGGCCGATCACCCCGTGCACCGTCCCGGCCGGCACCTCGAGGTCGACGCCCCGGAGCGCGTGGATGACCTCCTTGGGCCGGCCCGGTCGCCAGCCCCGCACCGCGAAGCGCTTGTCGACGCCCTCGACGGTGATGGCGGCTCCGACCTCGGCGGTCGGCGCAACATCGGGCTCAAGCACCCGTACACCTAACCTCACGCGGGTGCAGAACGCGCAGCTCCAGGTGCGAGCAGCCGCGCTCGTGCTCGCCGCCGAGGTGCTGCTGCGGCGCCGGGGCACGACCCGCACGCTGCAGCGTCTGCACCGCGGTGGCGGCCGCGCCGGACCCGTCGACCCGGCGGCGGCGATGGCCGCGGT
>JACDCH010000115.1 GCA_013694495.1 Acidimicrobiia bacterium
CTGGACGGCGGTGGCGCCGGCGTCGCCGACCGCGGCCGGATCACCGCCGCAGGCGGCCGTGGCCCCGGCCAGGAGCGCGACGAGAGCGACTCGCCAGAGCACACGCCGGGACATCGTTCGGACGCTACCGCCGGCCCCTCGGAGGGGCGGGATCGTGGTTCAGACGTGGGCGGGCTCGACCCCGATGGCCTCGTAGGCGGCCCGGACCAGCGTGCGGGTGCGGGGGTCGCCGGTGAGGTTCTGCTGCATCTTGCTCATCACGTACCCGAACCCGAGGCCGTTCTCCGGGTCGGCGAATCCGAGCGACCCGCCGGCGCCGCCGTGCCCGAAGGCCTTGATGCCGCCGTACGGGGCGAACGGCGAGCAGGTCCAGAACCCGAGGCCGATGGTGGTCTCGAACATGATGACCTGGTCGTTGCCCGACGTGTGGCGGGTGGAGGCGGCGGCCACGGTCTCGTCGGTGAGCACCTGCTTGCCGGCCGGGAAGCGCTCGTCGGCGTCGACGTCGCCGACGAGTGCTGCGTAGAAGCGCGACAGCGACCGGGCGTCGGTGACGCCGTTGGCGGCGGGGATCTCGGCCGAGCGGACCTCGGCGCTGTTCCACACGTTGGTGGCCCCGAACGCGCCGTGGCACGACAGCGCCTTGCCCAGGGTCGTGTCGGGCCCCATGAACAGCTCGAGCATCTCCCGCATGGCCGGATCGATGTCGCTCGGGTCGGGCGACAGCCCGCCGACGAGGTCGACGACCCGGTGGTGGTGCTCGGCCGGGAGACCGATCCACATGTCGAGCCCGAGCGGGCCGGCGATCTCGTCGGCGAGGAGCGTGCCGACGGTGCGGCCGCTGACCCGGCGCAGTACCTCGCCGACGAGGAAGCCGTAGGTCACCGCGTGGTAGCCGTGGGCCGACCCCGGCTCCCACACGGGCGCCGAGCGGGCCAGCTTGTCGACGATGCCGTCCCACGAGAGGACGTCCTCGAGCGTGGCCGGCTCCTCGGGGAACGGCAGGCCAGCCTGGTGCGTGAGCAGCCACCGCACCGGGATCTTGTCCTTGCCGGCGGCGGCGAACTCGGCCCAGTAGCTGGCGACGGGGGCGTCGAGGTCGAGCTCGCCCCGCTCGACGAGCAGGCTGGCGAGCGCGGCCGTCCACCCCTTGGTGGTGGAGAACACGCTCTGCAGTGAGTCGGTCTCGTAGGTGCCGCCCCAGAGGTCGACGACGAGCCGGCCGTCGTGATGGATGGCCGTTCCCGCCCCGAGGTCGCCGTGCTCGGTGAAGTTCGCCTCGAAGGCGTCGCGGACGCCCTCCCACCCGGGTGCGCAGAACCCGCTCGATCCTCCGTCGGTCATGGAACACGTTCTACTCGGCCGGGCCGGCCGGGGTCCCGTCCCGGCTCGGCGGGCATCATCGACCGATGCGCATCGCCACGATCCTGTCCACGTTCGGCGTGCTGTTCCTCGCCGAGCTCGGGGACAAGACGCAGCTCACGGTGCTGTCGCTCATCAGCGGCGGCCGTGATCGGTGGTCGGTGATCATCGGCGCGTCGGCCGCCCTGATCGCCTCCACCGTGCTCGCCGCAGTGTTCGGCGAGGGTTTGCTGCGGGTGGTCGACGAGCGCTGGCTGAAGCTCGGCTCGGGCCTGCTGCTGCTCGGCTTCGGGATCTTCGTGCTCCTCGACGCCGCCCGGGCCTTTCGCACCTGACCGCGCCTGACCGCACCTGACCTCGGCGGATCCCCAGTTCGGGTGATGTCCCGGGCCGCCCCGACCCGCACGATCGCCGGCGTGGCGCTCTCCCTCCTGCGACGTCCATCGGCCGAGCTGCAGCACCGAGCCGACCTGTTCGGCTACCTCACGCTCTTCGCCGACTGCTCCCGGCGGGAACTGGGCCAGCTGGCGCAGGTGGCCGAGATCTTCCGGGTCGGCATCGACGACGAGGTCGTGCACGAGGGCGGCGACGGCGACGCGTTCTGGGTGCTGGCCGAGGGGCTGGCCCACGTCACGCAGGGCGGCGACAAGATCGGGTCGATCCAGCCCGGCGCCGGCTTCGGCGAGCTCGCCCTCCTCGACGGCGGCAGGCGCACCGCCAGCGTCCGGGCGGTGCTGCCCGGCCGGGTCGTACGCTTCGAGCCGGACGCCTTCGCGGAACGGCTGCTCACCTGCCGGCCCGCCGCCGCCCGCCTCCTCACCGATGCCGACCGGCGTCGTCGACTGCTCGCCGTCTCCGCCTGAGCGACAGACTCCGGCGGTGGCCGTGCCCCCGCCCTGCGACCCCACCCTCCTCGACGACGCCGTCGCCCTCGCCCGGGCCGCCGGCGACCTGACCCTCCCGTGGTTCCGGTCGGCGACCCTGGGCGTCGAGACCAAGGCCGACGGCACGCCGGTCACCGCCGCCGACCGGGCCGCCGAGGCCCACGTGCGGACCTGGCTGGCTGAGCACCACCCCGACGACGCCATCCTCGGCGAGGAGGAGGGCGAGTCGCCCGGCACGTCGGGGCGGCGCTGGATCGTCGACCCGATCGACGGCACCAAGGCCTTCACCCGGGGCGTGCCGCTGTTCACGACGCTGCTCGCCGTGGAGGACGAGCACGGCATCGTCGCCGGCGTCATCCACGTGCCCGCCCTGCAGGAGACGGTGTGGGCCGGGCGGGGCCGCGGGTGCTGGTGCAACGGCGAGCCCGCCCGGGTGAGCGACCACGCCTACCGCGGCGCCTGCCTCACCACGAGCGGGTTCGACTACTGGCCCGAGGCACCGCTGCGGGCCGTGCACGAGGCCCCGATCCTCATGCGGACGTGGGGCGACGGCTACGGCTACGTGCTGGTGGCCACCGGTCGGGCCGAGGCGATGGTCGACCCGATCGCCGCGCCCTACGACCTCGCCCCGATGCCCGTGATCCTCGCCGAGGCGGGGGGCCGGTTCACCGACTGGGCCGGCGCCGAGCGCTTCGACGGCGGCAACGGCCTCGCCTCGAACGGCGCCGTCCACGACGACGTGCTCGCCCTGCTGAACCCAGGCTCGTGATGGTCGCCCGTCTCGCCCGACGGCCACCAGCGGGCCCTCCACGACGAGCGCGCCGGCGGCGGCCGATGACGACGGCGGCGGGGCGCCGTGGCTGCTGATCGGCGGTGTCGTCGGGGTGGCGGCGGTGGGCGCCGCCCTCGCCCTCAGAGCCAGCCGGCGCGCTTGAAGTTGCGGTGGAGCGCCACGCACACGGCGACGCACAGGAGCAGCACGGCCGGGTAGCCGAGCTGCGAGTCGAGCTCCGGCATGTGCTCGAAGTTCATGCCGTAGATGGCCCCCATGACCGTGGGGAAGCCGCCGATGGCCAGCCAGGCCGAGATCTTCCGCATGTCGTCGTTCTGGCGCACGCTGACCTGAGCCAGGTTGGCCCCGAGGACGTCGGCCAGCAGATCGCGGAAGTTCTCGATCTCGCTGACGACGCGGAGCAGGTGGTCCTGCACGTCGCGGAAGTACTCCCGCAGCTCGCCATCGCAGTGGGGGATCAGGCCGGCGTGGAGGCGGCCCAGCACCTCCGAGAGCGGCTTGGCGTGCCGGTGGAAGTCGAGCACCTCGCGCTTGAGCTTGAAGATGCGGCGGCTGGGGTCGACCCGATGGGCCCGGTCGGCGTCGAAGACGTCGACCTCGATCTCCCTGATGTCGTTGTCGAGGCCCCGGATGACGGGCTCGTAGTCGTCGACGACCCGGTCGACGACGGCGTGCAGCACCGCCGCGGGGCCGTGCCGCAGGAGCTCCGGGTCCTGCTCGAGATGCTCGCGGACGTCGCTGAGCGCCGAACCCTTGCCGTGGCGGACCGACACCACGTAGTCGCGGCCGACGAAGAGCTGGATCTCGGCGAACTCGACCGTCTCGAACACGTCGATGTAGCGGGCGGTCTTCAGGACGACGAACACGTTGTCGCCGTACAGCTCGAGCTTGGGCCGCTGGTGGGCCTTCACCGCGTCCTCCACCGCGAGCTCGTGCAGCTCGAACTCCTGGCGGACGGCGTAGAACTCCGACGGCGTCGGCTCGAACAGCCCGATCCACACGAACGAGTCGGGCTCGCGCGCCGCTTCGAGGGCCAGCTCGACGGGAACCTGTCCCTCCCGCCGGACCCCCTTCGTGTACACCGCGCAGTCGACGATCATGGTGTCTCCCGCGGCCCGGCGGTCAGGCCACCGGGTAGCGGGGGTCGCCGTCGTCGCCGACGGTGAGCACCTCGATGCCGGATGCGGTGACGAGGATCGTGTGCTCGAACTGGGCCGACGGCAAGCCGTCGACGGTGGTGATGGTCCAGCCGTCTTCCCACATGGCGACGTCGGGCAGGCCGAGCGTGAGCATCGGCTCGATGGTGAAGCTGGTGCCGGGGCGGAGGACGGCCCGGTTGCGGGGCTCGTCGTAGTGATGCACGTGGGGCTCGCCGTGGAACTGCTCCCCGATGCCGTGGCCGACGAGCTCGCGGACGACGCCGTACCCGGCGTCGCGGGCGACCCGCTGGATGGCCCGGCCGATGTCGCGCACGCGGCCGTGGGGCCGGGCGGCGGCGATGCCGGCTTGGAGGGCCCGCTCGGTGGTGGCAACGAGGTCCACGATCTCCGGGTCGACGGCGTCGACGCCGCCGACGCAGAACGTGCGCGAGCAGTCGCCGTGCAGGCCGTCGAGATAGATGGTGACGTCGCAGTTGACCGTGTCGCCGGCCACGAGCTCGCGGTCGTCGGGGATGCCGTGGGCCACGACCTCGTTCACCGAGGTGCAGACGCTCTTCGGGTACCCCCGGTAGCCGAGGGTCGAGGGGTAACCGCCCTCGTCGAGGTACGCCTGGTGGGCGACCGAGTCGAGGTGGTCGGTGGTGACGCCAGGTGCGATCTCCGCCGCCAGTCGGTCGAGCACGCGACGGGCGGCCCGGCCGGCGGCCCGGAACCGCTCGACGTCGGTGGGCGCCACGATCGGGCGCAGCTCGCGGCTGGTCGGGACGCCGCCGGTGGCGACGTAGGGCGGCG
>JACDCH010000121.1 GCA_013694495.1 Acidimicrobiia bacterium
CCAGATTCGCCCCTGGCGGCGTCCTCGGCCTCGCATTCGCTGGGGGAGTCCGTCGGCCTGCGTCCTTGCCAATGACGAATCTGACTCGCCGCTTTCATCCACGAACCAACCGTCCGGGACACTAGGAGAACAGCATGGCCGTCCGCATCGAGCTCTTCGCCGTCGCCGGCACCGCCGACTTCGAGCTCGTCAGCGCCGCCGCCCTCGACGCGGCCGTCGCCGCCTTCGACGCCAGCGACTCGAACGGTGAGCCCGCGGCCGGCGTCCGCTGCCTGGGCTGGCTGTCGGCCAGCGACGACGACGAGGCGGCTTTCGGTGGGTGGTGCGAGCACGTCGACGAGCACCTCGGTGCTGGCCTCCTGCCCCACGGCCTCGGCGAGGGCGAGGGGCTCGACCCCGCGGCCGTGCCCGCGTCGGCCGCGGAGCCTGAAGCATCATGGGCCTCCACCCTGCGGGCCGCCCTCGAGGACGCCGTCGGCGGCCGCGTCGGCTGGCGCACGCGCTTCGACGCCGCCGGCACCACCGGTACCGACGACGACTTCCCCACCGCCACCGCCCGCGCGCCCGAAGGCTGAGCCGCCCGCCGGGCGAGCCCCGGTGAACTGCACGATCGGGCCGTCCCTCGGGGCAGGACAGCGGCTGGATCGCCCTGTACGTTCGGTCGCACCCGAGACGACGAAAGGACGCCCATGCCCCTCGAAGGTGCTCTCCAAGCCCAGCTGGGCGGCTGGTTCTCCGCACTGGACCCCACGACCAAGGCGATCTTCGAGCAGTTCTGGTCGCGTGAGCCGCAGCTCGTCGCCTCGGTGCTGACCGACGACCAGTGGAAGCTGGAACTTGGCGACGGCGCGAAGACGCTGGCCGAGCTGCTCGCTGCCTCGGCCTTCGGGGGCGGGGCCGACAGGGTGGGCCTGCAGCTGGTCGGTGTCGAGACCACGCCGAGTCCGCCGCTCGCCGACGGTGACGTCGGCGTGTCGCTCATGATGATGGCGCCCGAAGCCGGCCAGGTCGGCTTCTCGGGAAGCGTCACGTGGACCGGTCCCGTGAGCGGGACGGCAGAGCTGACCGGCGGCCCGATGCAGCCCTGGGGCACGCAGGGGTTGGAGTTCACCATCCCGGCCGCGCCCGCCGGCCGCTACAACCTCGCGATCGAGGCCAACCCGGACGGCGCCGAGCCCGGCTCACCGCCCAACGCCAACGGCGTCAGGTTCAGCGGCGCATACGACCTCGAGGTCGTGAGCGCCGACGCCGCCGCCGAGGAGCAGACGGCCCAGGCCACGCAGTACGGCGTCGGCGCGCTCGGCGCGCTCCTGAACCCCGCCTTCTGGGAATCGACCAAGGACGCCGTCCTCGACGGCCTCAACTACCTGGTCGCCGTACCCGACCCCGCGCTGGTCTCCGCCGTCGGCGACGTCTACGGGCCCCTGAGCGAGCTCGAGCAGGCCGGCGTCGTCGGCGCCGTCCACGAGGCGATGACCGCAGTCGGCGTCGCCGCCCAACAGGTGGACTGGCCATACCAGGGCGCGCCGGATCTGAGCACGGTGACCCGCTCCCTCACCGACCTCGTCGCTGCGCTCGCCGCCGCGGCCGAGGCCCAGACGGCCGAGGGCGAGACCGAGGAGACCTAGCCCGCCGGGGCCGAGTCGCGGTGACATACGGTGCCGCGGATGGAAGACGTCGTCGCGGCCTTGCTCGACCAGCTCGCCGAGCTCGAGTCGATCGTCGCCGGCCTCGACGGCGACAGGTGGGCGACACCCTCGGCCTGCCCGGGGTGGACGGTGCGCCACGTGCTCGTCCACCTCGCCCAGACCAACGAGGCGGCCATCGCCAGCGTCGGCGGCGGCCGCGAGGCGGTGGCGGCGATGTGGAGCACCACGACCTCCGGCCGCACGGTCGACGACATCGCCGCCGCCGCCGTCGAGGGCAACGACCTCGACGGGCCCGAGGTCCACGCCTGGTGGAAGCGCACCGCCGACGAGATGGTCGCTGCCTTCGAGGCGTGCGACCCGCGAGCGCGGGTGCCGTGGGTGGTGGGCGAGATGGCGGCCCGCACGCTGTGCACGACCCGGCTGGCCGAGACGTGGATCCACACCACCGACGTGGCCGTCGGCCTCGACGTCGAGCTGGCGCCCACCGATCGCCTGTGGCACATCGCCCGCCTCGTCCAGCGCACGCTCCCCTACGCGTTCGAACGCGAGGGCCTCGAGCCGCCGGGCCCGGTGCGCTTCGAGCTCGCTCCGCCCGGCGGTGAGC
>JACDCH010000122.1 GCA_013694495.1 Acidimicrobiia bacterium
CCAGATTCGCCCCTGGCGGCGTCCTCGGCCTCGCATTCGCTGGGGGAGTCCGTCGGCCTGCGTCCTTGCCAATGACGAATCTGACTCGCCGCTTTCATCCACGAACCAACCGTCCGGGACACTAGGACCGAACTCGCGGGGCGAACTCGACCAGGTCGACGTCCCACGGCGCCGGCCAGTCGTCGGTGCGCAGCAGGGCGTCGGTGCCCCCGTCGACGAACACGATCGAGCCGCAGAAGAAGGCGGCGCCGGGGCCGAGCGGAGACGATGAGGGCGGCGATCTCCTCGGGCCGCCCGGGCCGGCCCAGCGGGATCGGGAAGAGGTCGAGCGAGCAGGGCAGCGGTAGCCGGTCGAAGCCGAACGCCAGGGCTGGCTCGAGGACCGGGTTCGTGGCCGTGGCGGAGCGCTGACTGGTGCACCTGAGCGGTCTCCTTCCCCCGGGCTCGGTGCCGCGACATCGAGTCGGTCGCCCGAGCACGGCCAGGGAGGTCGAGGCCTACCTCTGCGGGCGCCCCCGGCACGACTCGAACGTGCGGCCGTCGGATTAGAAGTCCGCTGCTCTGTCCAGCTGAGCTACGGGGGCGGGGCCGGCGCGAAACGTGGGAGAAACCCCCGAGCCCCGAACCGGTGTTGTCCGGCCGATGCTACGAGCCCGGACGAGACCGCTTCGCTGCCGCAGAACGCGTGGAGCGGGAGAGAGGGCGCGCCACTCCCCGTGCTCTGCGGACCCCGACGTCGATCAGGCGGCGACGGGGTCCGGCGCAGCGCTGCGTCGCCGGTGCAGGTGCAGGTGCATGGCCCAGCGAGTTCACGACGAGGGCGTGCGAGCCCGTCACGCCGGCGTCGTGGTACGCGCGTCGGAGGGCCGGTCGATCGACCGGCCCTCCACTCGCTGCGCTCCGTCGATCAGCAGGTTCGGGTCCATCCCAGGGAGAGGCGGTAGTTGCCGTCCCGGGCGGTGGTCCAGAAGTTGGCGCTGTAGACGAACTGGGCCCCCGGGCAGCTGCCCCGGACGTGGCGGCCGACGATCCTGATGCTGGTCCCGGGCGGGATGTCGAAGACGACCCGGCCGTTGGCATCGGCGGTGCGCCGACCAAGCAGGACGCCGTTCCGGTTGTAGACCGTGACGGTCGCCCCGGGCAGGCGGTAGAAGCTCCCACCGTAGTTGTAACCGACGATGTAGTTCTGCGTCGTCGGGACGACTCGCTCCATCGTGGGCTCGGGCTCGAGCTCGGCCGAGGCAGGCGGGGCGCCGAGCGCGCCGACCGTGAGAAGCGAAAGGAAGAGGACGAAGGCGGCTCGGGCGCCGAGCTTGTGGGTGCGGGTGCTGGACATCGGGTTCTCCTTGGGGTTGGTAGTGACCCCATGATCCCGAGAACCCGCTCCGAGGACCGTTGCTCGGACGACGTCCGGTGCGTGTCGGCCCGCACGCTTCGCGAGGGCACAAGGCGCGGGCCGATGAGGCAGCCTGTCGGCGTCGGACTCGACGACGACCGGGTCGGTGACGGGTCCTGAGGTCCTCCGTCCTGCTCACGCTGGAGGTCGTGCAGTACCTCAACCAGTAGGCCACGAGGCACCCAGACACCTGGCCCCCGGTCTTGTCGCTGGGCACGTCGGGGACCGGCAGCCGTCCCCGCGTTCCCGATGCCGAGGAATCCGTTCTTCGGTCGCGCACCACGTTTCCGGCGACCAGCCACAACACGGTTTCGCGCCAGCCCCCACGGGGGCGGGGGCCCCGTTTGACGGTCGTGGTGGGGTGTCCGGGCGCGGTTGACGCCCGGATCGTGGCTACGTCGCCCGGCCGACGGTGACGACGACCTTGCCCAGGGCCTTGCGGTCGGCCAGCTCGCGGATCGCTTCGGCGGCGCGCTCGAGCGGGTACGTCGCCGACACGTGCGGGCGCAGCTTCCCGTCGCGCCACCACTCGAGCAGCTGCCCGACGTTCGCCCGATGTCGGTCGGGTTCGCGACCGACGAACGCCCCCCAGAAGACGCCCACGACGTCGCACCCGCGCAGCAGCGGGAGGTTCAGCGGGATGCGGGGGATGTCCCCGGCGGCAAAGCCGATCACGAGGAAGCGACCGCCCCACGCCGTGGCCCGCAGCGCGGGCTCGCTGTACCGACCGCCGACCGCGTCGTAGACGACGTCGGCGCCTTGCCCGCCGGTGAGCTCTCGGACCCGCGCCTTGAGGTCCTCCTCCTCGTAGTTGACCGTGAAGGTGGCGTCGTGTTCCCGGCACAACTCGAGCTTCGCGGCCGACGAGGCGGCGGCGATGACCGTGGCGCCCAGCAGCGCGCCGAGCTCGACTGCGGCGAGCCCGACGCCGCCGGCCGCGCCCAGCACCAGGAGCGTCTCGCCCGGCTGGATGCGAGCCCGGTCCTGGAGCGCGTGCTGCGACGTGCCGTAGGCGTAGAGGAAGGCGGAGGCGTGGACCGCGTCGATGCCGTCGGGCACGGGGACGCAGGCCGCCGCCTTCACCGCGACCTGCTCGGCCAGGCCGCCCCAGCCCGGCGACGCCAGCACCCGGTCCCCCACCGCCAACGCTTCGACGTGGGGCCCGAGCGACCGCACCACGCCCGCCACCTCGGCCCCGGGCGAGAACGGGAGCGGAGGCTTGAACTGGTACTTGTCCTGGATGATCAGGACGTCGGGGAAGTTGACCGCGCAGGCCTCGACATCGACGACGACCTCGCCCGGCCCGGCGGACGGCGGATCGACCTCCTCCACCACCAGCGACTCGGGAGGACCGAAGGCCTTGCACAGGACGGCTCGCATCGACGGGGGAGGCTAGGAGCGTGGGGCACGATGGCGGCATGGCCGCACCGGACGCCCCCTCATGACCCTGCGCATCGGCATCCTGGGCGCGGCGCGCATCGCGCCGGCTGCGCTGATCCGGCCGGCGCGCCGGGTCGCCGAGGTCGAGGTGGCGGCGGTCGCGGCGCGCGACCGAGCCAAGGCCTCGGCGTTCGCGGCCAAGCACGGCATCGCCCAGGTGCACGACGGCTACGAGGACCTGCTGGCCGACCCGACCATCGACGCCGTGTACAACCCGCTCCCCAACGGCCTGCACGGACGGTGGACCATCGCCGCCATCGAGGCCGGCAAGCACGTGCTGTGCGAGAAGCCGTTCACGGCCAACGCCACGGAAGCCCGGCAGGTGGCGGCAGTGGCGAAGGCTTCGGACCGGGTCGTCATGGAGGCCTTCCACTACCGCTACCACCCCATGACGGCGCGAGCGATCGAAATCATCGCGTCGGGCGAGCTGGGCGAGATCCGCCACGTCGAGGCGTGGATGCTCATCCCGCTCGTGCGCCGCAACGACATCCGTTGGCGGCTCGACCTCGCCGGCGGCTCGGTCATGGACGTCGGGTGCTACGCGCTCCACCAGGTCCGCACGTACGCCGGCGCCGAGCCCGAGGTCGTCGGAGCGTCGGTCCGGCTCCTGCGACCCCAGATCGACCGCTGGCTGCGGGCCGACCTCCGCTTCGGCGACGGCCGGACCGGCCGCGTCACCGCCGCCATGCTGTCGCACCGCCCGCTGTCGCTCGGGGCCCGCATCACGGGGTCGGCGGGCGAGCTCCGCATCCGCAACCCAGCGGCTCCGCAGTTCCTCGGCCGCCTCTCGGTGCGCGCCGGCGGCGCCAAGCGTTCGGAGCGGGCGTCGCGCGAGCCCACGTACCTCCACCAGCTGCGGGCCTTCGCCGGTGCGGTGCTGCGGGGCGAGCCGTTCCCCACCGACGTCGACGACGCGGTGGCCAACATGGAGGCCATCGACGCCTGCTACCGCGCCGCCGGCCTGGAGCCCCGCTCACCGTCCTGACCAGCCCGGGTTTCGACTTTCCGGCCCCCCGGGACCGACGGCTAACCTCGACCCTTCCCACATGGTGGCTGTAGCTCAGTTGGTTAGAGCGCCAGGTTGTGATCCTGGAAGTCGGGGGTTCGAATCCCCTCAGTCACCCCACGCCGAGTGCCACCCCCGCAGCAGCAAGCCGGTAGCTTCCTCCTGCCCTTCATCGCCCTTCTAGCTCAACGGCAGAGCAACGGACTCTTAATCCGCAGGTTCTGGGTTCGAATCCCAGGGGGGGCACAAACAGGCTGGTCAGAGCGACGTCGCTGGCTTGCGAGCAGGCCGTGAGCACTCTCGGGTGTAGTAGAGGGTGTAGTAGGTCTCCACTCAGGGCCCGCAGCCGCCCCGAACGAGGGTACCGAGCCTCAGGTCAGCTCAGAGGCGCCGATCGGACCTCCAGCGGGATCTGGCGTGCTCCGCCGAGGTGGGCGACCCCTCTCCCGAACACGGTGTTGTGAGCGACGGGTTCACCGCTGTCGCCCGTCCACGCAATGTCCAGGCGATCTAGATGCAGGGCGGCGACGTCGCTTCCCTCACGCACGAAGCACTCACCCGTCACGGCCAGTGTCCCGCCGGCGCGGCTCGCCACGTTGTCCATGAGGTCGTAGGTCAGCCCGAAGGTGATGGCGAGCTGCCACGGATGCTCCGTCGCGAACGCCTCGATACTGACGCTCCGACCGCCGACGGAGAATCCGTGCTTCGTAGTCGCCGGCTCGATGGTGTCGCGCAGTTCTCGCTCGATGACATCGGCGATGGCTTCGCGATCAAGCGCCGGGGTCGAGCCCTGCACTTCAGAGATCCAGTCCTCAAGGCGCCGGTGAGCGTGCACTCGCAGGCCTCGCTGCGCGACCTCGGCCATGAGCGGCGGCGCCAGTTCAGGTGATCCAGGGTCGCGGTAGAAGCCGTTGTCGGCTGTGAGGAGATCGAGTCGGTCTCTCGCCGAGGCAACCTCGAGCGCCGCTTCCCAGATCGCCGAGTCCTTGAACTGCTGATTCTTTGGGGCGTTCGGCGGCGTCCCGTCGATGACGCGATCCAGCGCACCACGAGCGTGTTGCTCGGTGAAACCGACGCGGAGCACAAGGTCCGACAGCGAGGCCATTCGTCGAGCGAACCCTGCCTCGAACTGCCCAGATTTCGGGAGTGTGACCTCGGGCGCGGATCCGAGGTAGTGGCGTATTTCGGAGAGACCGTCCGCGATGGCCCTAACCGCCTCGGCGCCTAGCCGCTCAGCGTTTCTCCGGACCTCGCGCTCGACTACCTCGGGAACGACCAAGAGTCCCTCAGTGCGAGCGAGGAAGTACAGAAACGAGCTGGCGACGGGGGAAGTGAGGAGGCGGTGGCTGATCCAGAGGTTGGTGTCCACCAGCACGTAAGGGACGCCGGCCACCATGATCCAACGGTAGGGGACAGAGGCTGGTCGTCGTCGACGGTCGGTGCGGCACGGTGAACGTCGGCCTCTCGACCTTGGTGACCCTGCGGCTCGCAAATACTGCAACCGTCACCGTCTTGGTCCGCGCCGCGACGAATGCACCTCGCGCCAGGCTGAGCACTTCACCTTCCGCCAGGACGTCGTGCGCCTCCCGGGCGTGTAGGTGCTCCCGTGGCGCTTCAAGACGACGCCCTCAACGTCGAGCATCTCGCAGGCGTCGAGTAGCGCCTGAGCGTCCTCGCCCACCCATCTGGGGACGACGGAGGCTGCGCCGTCGAGGCCGAGCTGCTCGAGAAGCTGCCGGCGCTGTTCGTACGGCAGGCCCGTGGTCAGGGAGCCGTCGATCCAGAGCACGTCAAACGCGGCGAACGAGAGCCGCGGTCGGTTGGTGCGGCGGCGCATGGAGACGGTGGGTGCGACGCCGTAGAAGTCGCTCATGCGGCCAGCGCCGCCGACGAGCTCGCCGTCGATGATGAGCCGGAGGCCGAGGTCGGCGAGCGGGGCGAGCTCAGGGAGTTCGAGGTCGTGACCGCCGCGGGTGCGGACGGTGACGGCGTGGTCGATGGTGACGTGGGCACGCCATCCGTCGAGCTTCGGTTCCGCTGACCATCCGTCGAGGGCGCCAGCGGGTGCGCCGTAGCCGGCGAGCATCGGGGCGATGTCGGGAGGGCGCATTGAGGAAAGCATGCCTCCGAACTCAGCCAGCTCCGCACCGCGATGGGGAGGGCAGGGGCCTAACCGGCCGGAGGCCTTGTGACGTACGGTCCGGGACATGGACGGTTGGGAGTTCGCCTACATCCAGACGTCGACGAACGCCATGAAGGACCTGATCGTCCGGTTGAACGACCTCGGATGTGAGGGGTGGGAGCTGGTGTCCCTCGATGACCAGGACCGCACGATCGGGGTGAACGCTGTCGTCGCGACGTTGAAGCGGCGGATCGTGCCGTTCGACGCTCCCGCCGTTGAGGGGGAGGCGTGGCTTCCTGACCCGGCGGGCAGGTTCGACAAGCGGTTCTGGAACGGGCGGGCGTGGACGTTTCACTGCGCTCTCGAGGCGGACAAGTCGACGCACCGGGACCCGCCGACCCGGCTCGCGCCATATCCCGACATGCGGCAGTAGACCTAGTGCCGCGTCAGGCAACGTTTGCGCGCTTCACAAGTTCACGAAGTGCCTCGTCGTTGGCGTGGCGGTTTCGCCAAGCGATGTAGCGACGGATCATCGAGTTCTGCTCGTCATGTGAGCGGTGG
>JACDCH010000126.1 GCA_013694495.1 Acidimicrobiia bacterium
ACCCGGTTGCGGCCACGAGGTCGAGGAAGGCGGGCACGGCGAGGTCGCGCCGCTGCCGCGCCGCGTCGCCCGGTCCGGCGGTGGTGCTGTCGTCGGCGGGGAGCACGGCGGCGGCGGCGTACGCCTCGGGGTCGGCGAGGACGGCGAGTGGGAGCGTGAGCACCATGTCGCCGGCTTCGGGCAGGCCGGCGTTGGCCATGAGCACGAGGATCTCGAGGTCGCCGTGGTTCACCAGCCGGTGGATGGTGCCGGGCGTGAACCACACGAACGCGCCGGGTTCGAGCGGCACCTCGCGGTAGCCCGACGCGGTGAGCGTCTGCACGGCGCCCGAGCCGGCGACCACCGCGTACGCCTCGGTGCACACGGTGTGGAGGTGGGGCGTGCCACCGGCCAAGCCGTCGGGCGCGGCGGTGTCGTACACGCGGAGGTGGGACACGCCGACCGCGCCCGGGAACGGCGGGACGGGCGCCGTCACGCGCCGGTCCAGCGATCCCACTCGGCCGCGCACCGGTCGACGGACCACGTGCCGTCGTGGACCACGACGCGGAACGACAGCGCGAGCTCGTCGCCCGACGCGACCGCGAGCGGGCCGTCCCACAGGAACGCGGCGTTGAGGAAGTTCGACCAGCCCTCGTCGCCGTAGGTCGCCGCCCGCGTCGAGCCGTACCAGGGCACCGGGTGGCGGGGGTTGGCCGGACCGTGCAGCAGCAGCAGGCCGGCGCCGCCGCCGTCGACCTGGCCCGAGAGGTCGCACCAGTCGGCAGGCACGCCGAGCACGCGGTCGTGCTCGGAGCCGTCGGGCAGCAGCAGCCGGGTGTCGGTCCAGTCGCCGCGGCCCCGTACCGACAGCCCGCCGTAGCCGCCCCACGTCGTGAACGGCGTGCGGTCGAGCTCGACGTCGAGCTGCGGCGTCAACGCCACCGACCAGTCGAGGGCGTACGCATCGGGCGTCCCCAGGTCGACCTCGACGATCGACCGCTCCTCGACGATGGCCACCGTCTCCCGGTCGGGCCGGATCCAGTGCAGCGTCGTGGGGCCGACGTGGCGCAGCACGCCGTAGGGCGGCGCCTCCTCCCAGAAGTTCTCGCCGTTGACGTACTTGATCGTGAACCAGAGGCCGTGGTGCCACGGGTGGTCGTCGGGGGCGTCGCGGGTGAGCACTGCGCCGGAGGGTGTGGCCAGCGGGTGCACGTTGGGCCGCTTGCGGTGGTCGGCGTTGTACGTCCAGCGCCCGGTCACGGCAGCCAGCCTCCCTGCAGTGGGTGGTCAGCACCGATCGGGAGGGCGACGTCCTCCCCGGTGCGCGACGAGTGGTAGAGCGCGGTGAGCAGCTCGAGCGAGGCCCGGGCGTCGGCCAGCGTGACCGGGGGCTCGGCGCCGGCGTCGAGGGCGTCGGCGAACCGCTCGAGCTGGCCCTGCCACTCCTCGGCCCGGTCGACCCACCCCGCCAGCACGCGGTCGATGGCGGCGGCGGCCTCGGGCCCGTCGGGCGTGATCGTCCACGGGTGCGCCGACGACGAGTAGGCGGCGGTGCCCGACTCGGCCGAGAGGCCTTCGAAGTGGAAGCGGTGCCGGCTGATCTCCTCGGGCGACCCGAGGGTGGCCACCACCGTCGCCAGCGACCCGTCCCGCAGCTCGAGCGAGGCGGCGGCGCAGTCCTCGACCTCGATGTCGTTCACCCGGGTCGCCACCCGGCAGAACACCCGCGTCGGCGCGCCGGCGACGAACGTGAGCATGTCGAGGGCGTGGACCGCCTGCGAGAGGAGGACCCCGCCGAGCTCGGTGGCCCACCGGCCCCGCCACGGCGCGGCGTAGTAGTCGGACCGCCGGCGCCAGGCGACCTCGACCGACGAGGTGTACGCCCGGCCGGCGACGCCCGCGTCGACCAGCGCCTTCACCTGCTGCAGGCCGTTGCCGAAGCGGTACTGGAAGACGGGCATGAACCGGCCTGCCGCGCCCCGCTCCGCCTCGATGAGCACGTCGATGTCGTGGAGCGAGCCGACGACCGGCTTCTCGCACACGACGTGCTTGCCGGCCGCCAGCGCGGCCAGGCCCTGCTCGAGGTGCAGCGCCGGCGGCGTGCACACGTGGACGACGTCGATGTCGTCGCGGGTCAGGAGCTCGTCGAACCCGAGCACCGCCGCCCCGGTGCGCTCCGCCACGGGAGCGCTCCGGGCCGGATCGGGATCGCACACGGCGACGAGGTGGAACCGGGCTCGCAGCTTTCGCAGCGCCCGCACGTGGGCCGTGCCGATGCCGAGGCCCACCACCGCTGCGCCCCGAACGGGTGCAGGCCCTGCGGAGGGCTTAGGCACGGCGCAGGCCTCGCATCGACGGGACGCTACGGCACGCCGATCAGGCGACCTTGAAGGGGTCCTGCTCGGCGAGGAAGCGGTCGAGCTTGGCGGAGTCGACCCGGCTCACGATGCGCTTGGCCTCGTGCTCGTCGCGCAGGGTCTTCGACATGCTGATCGCCGAGGTGATCGAGTACAGCGCGGCGACGGCCAGGAAGGCCTTCTGCCAGGGGTCGGCCGGAAGGTAGGCGACGCCGAGCAGGAGCCCGCCGAAGGAGACGACGAAGCTCACGATCGTCTGGAAGTGCCAGGCGGCGGAGTGCTCGGTGTGGGTGATGGTGGTGTCCATGGCGGCAGCGTCGACCACCCCGGCGACCGGCGGCACCCGGGCCACCCCCCACGCCGCCCTGGGGCCGCCCCGAACCGATCAGCAGGGGGCGTCGCCGTCGACCGCGCAGGCGTCGCCTGCCGGGGCGCCCTCCGGGGTGGCGAGGCGGGCCCGGGTCCGGGTGAGGATGAGCTCGTAGGTCTCGGGGTCCTGGGCACCGGGGATCGCCATGCCGCCGGCGATGGCGAACGTCGGCACCGCGTGCACGTCGCGCTCGCGGGCCTCGGCGCGGTCGGCTCGCACCTCGTCGTGGAACCCGTCGCCGGCGAGCACCGCAGTCGCCTCCTCGCGATCGAGGCCGACGGCCGCGGCGAGGTCGGCGAGCTCGCCGTGGTCGGCCACGTCGCGACCTTCGGCGAAGTAGGCCTCGAGGAGCCGCCCCTTCAGTGGCGCCTGGGCCGCGGCCCCGCCCAAGGCCCACGCCCAGGCGAGCAGGCGGTGGGCGTCGTGGGTGTTGACCCGGCGGGCCTTGCCCCACTCGAAGCGGAGCCCGCGCGCCTCGCCCGCCTCGGTCACGCGACCTTCGATCGACTCGATGGAGGCGTGGGCGCCGAACTTGCGGCGCAGGTACTCGCCGAGCGGGTAGCCGCCGGGAGGCACCGACGGGTCGAGCTCGTAGGCCCGGTAGCGGATCTCGATGTCGGCCGGCCCCCACCCGAGCCGCCGGACCGCCTCGTCGAAGGACGCCTTGCCGACGTGGCACCACGGGCACACGACGTCGGACCAGATGTCGACCCGGAGCACGGGGCTCGACTCTAGGGAGGCGCCCGGCCGGCGGGGCCGGCCCCCGATCCCATGGTGGCCGGTAGCGTGCGCCGCCATGCCCGGTGTCCGTCGCTTCACGTACTCGCGCTGGGACGGCACGCAGACCGGCTTCGACATCGACGCCGACTCGGTCTTCAGCGAGATCACCGACGACCTGCTCTACCACGGCGACCTGAACGCGGCGCTGCGGCGGCTCATGCAGCAGGGCTTCAAGGACCGCGACGGCAAGCAGATGCAGGGCCTGCGCGACGTGCTGGAGCGCCTCCGCCGGCGGCGGCGCGACGAGCTCGAGAAGCACGACCTCGGCGGCGTCTACGACGAGATCGCCCAGGAGCTCCGCGACGTCGTCGACCTCGAGCGCCAGGAGCTGGAGCGCCAGCTGGCCGACGCCCGCGAGTCCGGCGACGAGCACCGCAAGGAGACGGCTGAGTCGTCGGCCATGGAGCGCAACCTCCAGCTCGACATGCTCCCGAACGACCTGGCCGGGATGGTCAAGGAGCTCGAGGCCTACGACTTCCAGTCGGGCGAGGCCCAGGAGCGCTTCCAGGAGCTCGTCGACAAGCTGCGAGAGCAGCTCATGCAGCGCTACGTCGACCAGATGTCCGGGCAGATGGGGTCGATGACCCCGGAGGACATGCAGCGCATGAAGGACATGATGGCGGCGCTGAACCAGATGCTCGACCAGCGCGCCGCCGGCGAGGAGCCCGACTTCGAGGGCTTCATGGAGGAGTTCGGGGACTTCTTCCCGGAGAACCCCGAGACGCTCGACGAGTTGCTCGAGGTGATGGCCCGGCGCATGGCTGCCATGCAGTCGATGCTCAACTCGATGACGCCCGCCCAGCGGGACCAGCTGCGCCAGCTCTCCGACCAGCTGCTGGAGGACATGGACCTGCGGTGGCAGGCCGATCAGCTCGGCGGCCACCTGCGTTCGCTGTTCCCGCAGATGGGCTGGGACCGGCGCTACGACTTCTCGGGCCAGGACCCGCTCGACATGGCCGAGGCGGCCGAGATGATGGAGCGCCTGGGCGACATGGACCAGCTCGAGAACCTGCTGCGGGGGGCCACGAACCCGGGCGCCCTCGCCGAGGTCGACGTCGAGCGGGCCCGGCAGCTGCTGGGCGACGACAGCGCGGAGAGCCTCGACCGCATGGCCAAGGTGGCCCGCATGCTCGAGGAGGCGGGCCTCATCGAGCACAAGGAGGGCCGCTACGAGCTCACGCCGCGCGGCATCCGCAAGATCGGCCAGAACGCCCTCGCCGACCTGTACCGAAAGCTCAGCCAGGACCGGCCCGGCGACCACCGCCTCGACCGCACCGGCGCCGGCCACGAGCAGGCGTACGAGACGAAGCCCTATGAGTTCGGCGACCCTTTCTCGCTGTCGATCGAGAAGACGCTGCGCAACGCCATCGGCCGGCAGGGGTCGGGCACGCCGGTCCGGCTGTCACCCGAGGACTTCGAGATCGAGCGCACCGAGCAGCAGACCCGCACGGCCACGGTGCTCATGCTCGACCTGTCGCTGTCGATGCCGATGCGCGACAACTTCCTGCCGGCCAAGAAGATGGCCATGGCCCTGCACTCGCTCATCACGAGCCAATTCCCCCGGGACCACTTCTCGATCGTCGGGTTCTCGTCGGTGGCCCGGGTGCTCAAGGCCGTCGACCTGCCCGAGGTCTCATGGGACTATGTGTACGGCACGAACATGCAGCACGGGTTCCAGCTGAGCCGCAAGATCCTCGGCCGTCAGTCGGGCACGAAGCAGATCATCATGGTCACCGACGGCGAGCCCACGGCCCACTTCGAACCGGGGTCCAGCGAGCCCTACTTCGAGTACCCGCCGGTGCAGGCGACGGTCGACGCGACGCTGCGCGAGGTGAACCGCTGCACGAAGGACGGCATCCGCATCAACACGTTCGTCCTCGACGCCACGAGCTACCTGCGGAACTTCGTCGACACGCTCACGAAGCTCAACGGCGGCCGGGCCTTCTTCACGACCAACGATCGCCTCGGCGACTACGTCCTCCACGACTTCGTGGAGCACCGCCGCCTCTCGCGCACCGGCTGAGTTCTTCGCCGTCACTCGCTTCGCTCCGTTCCGGCGAGTGTTGCGGCCCTCGCTGCGCTCGGTCGTTGCGGTCCTCGGCCGACTTCGTCGCCCTGCGGCCGATGCCTGGGGGGCTCCGCCCCCAGACCTCCAGCGCCTCCGGCGGTCGACAGGCGCGTCGCGACGCGGTCCTGAGGTCGGATCAGGGCGTCTCGCCGCTCACGAGCAGGCGCTCGTAGATGGCGGCCGTGGCGGCGTCGAAGGCGACGAGCACGATCTCGTCGATCTCGCAGGGCGTGTTCCGAATGGTGTCGATCGCCACCCCGGCGGCCGCTTCCTTCGGGTAGCCGTAGATGCCCGTCGAGATGGCGGGGAAGGCGATGGAGTCGGCCCCCAGGTCCTCGGCCACCTCGAGGCAGCGCCGGTAGCAGGACGCCAGCAGCTCGGGCTCGCCGACGGTGCCGCCCTGCCAGACGGGGCCGACGGTGTGGATCACCCAGTGCGCCGGGAGGCGGTAGCCCTTGGTCGCCTTGGCCTCGCCGGTGCGGCAGCCGCCGAGGAGCCGGCACTCGGCGAGGAGGTCGGGGCCGACGGCGCGGTGGATGGCACCGTCGACGCCGCCGCCCCCGAGGAGCGACGAGTTGGCCGCGTTGACGATGGCGTCGACGGCCACGTGGGTGATGTCGTCACGCCCGATCGTGATGCGCCCGATGGGGTGGTTTTCGCCGCTCGGCGGTCGCCCCCTCCCATGACCTGCAAGTTTCCCTTGCGCGATCGTGCGTTCGTCCACCAGAATCACACCTGTGTAGTTACACATGTGCTATGGCCGGCCGATGGGGGGTACTCCAGCGGCACACCGAAAGGCCATGGTGGGGAGGACCAGATGCACATCACGATCGTCGACGAGGAGCAGGATCGGCGGGCCGAGGCCTCGTGGCAGGACCTGGCCAACTGCCTCGGTGTCGACCCTGACCTCTTCTTCCCCGAGCGGGGCGCCTCGACGCGCGAGGCGAAGGAGGTGTGCCGGGGGTGCGAGGTGCGCGAGCACTGCCTCGAGTACGCCCTGGCCAACGGTGAGAAGTTCGGGATCTGGGGCGGCATGAGCGAGCGCGAACGGCGTCGCATCCGCCGCCAGCGGGCCATCGCCCGCCGTCAGACCGGCGCCGCCGGCTGATCCCCCCGCCGGGCGAGCCGGGCCTCGATGGTCCGGTCGCCGGCGAGGTCGAGCTCGGCCCAGCGGGCCGGGTCGGTGCGGGCCAGCACCCGGG
>JACDCH010000215.1 GCA_013694495.1 Acidimicrobiia bacterium
CTCGAGGGCCGCGCCGCCGTCCCAGTCGTCGAGCCGCGCCCTGACCTTGGTGACCAGCTCGAGGGTGGCGGCCGCCGTACTGCGGCGCGCCGTCGCCGACCGGGCGGCTTCGACCCGCGCCGCCGCCTCCTCCTGAGCAGCTGCTGCGGCCTTGGCCTCGGCCACGAGGGTGGCGAGGTGGGCGCCCGGATCGGGGGGCTGGACGGCGAGGGCCTGCTCGACGCGGCCCACGAGCGGCCCGAGATCGGCGACCGCGGCGCTGGCCGCCTCGCCGGCGACCGTGAGCTCGTCGGTGCGCCAGATCTGGGCGAGGACCGCGCTGCGGGCCGGCCCGTCGTCGTCGACCAGCAGCCGCGAGAACTGGCCCTGGGGCAGCACGACGGTGCGCAGGAACGCCTCGGCGTCGAGGCCGAGCACCTCCTCGACCTTGGCGTTGACCTCGCGCACCCGCTCGAACACCTCGACCGGTTCGCCGGCCGCGTCGAGGCGGCGCAGCGTCGCCTGCGCCCCCCCGATGTCGCCCGCCCCGGTCCGGCGCAGGACCCGGGCGACCTCCCACCGCTCGCCGCCGACGTCGAAGTGCAGCACCACCCGCATGCTCGGCGAGGTGGCGTTGACGAGCTCCTGGTGGCCCCGGCCGCTGAACGTGACCCGCCCGTAGAGCGCGAACGTGAGGGCCTCGAGGATCGAGGACTTGCCCGCGCCCGTGTCGCCGATGATCGCCAGGTGGTCACGCCCGCTGAAGTCGATGACCTGGCGCGAGCGGAACGACCGCAGGCCCTCGATCTCGAGGGTGATGGGCCGCACGTCAGCCCACCGTGAGGATGTCGAGGGCGGTGGTCGCGGCGGCCACGACGGGGACGGCGCCCAGGTCGGGGACGTGGTCGCCGCCGGCGCCGAGGGCGGCATCGAACAGGGCGAGCACCTCGGCGTCCGGCGCCCGCCGCTGGGCGGCGTTGGCTCCCTTCTCCCGCCACTCGCCGAACAGCGACGCCAGGGACGGCTCCTCGCCGAGCTCGGCATCGACAACGACGGCGCGCGTGGGCCGGCTGCGCACGACGTTGACGAGGTCGAAGATCCAACACGAGGGCGAGGCCGCCAGCAGCTGGTCGACCAGGTCCGGGATCGGGTCGTCGGAGACGATCCGCGCCTTGAGCAGATGGCCGTCGAGGCCACCCTGGGCGGCCCGGGCGAGCAGCGCATCGATGTCGCCTTCGATGCGGGTGAGGGGGCGGCCGCCGGGCAGGTCGTGGGTGCCGACCACGACGTCGCCACCGATGTCGACCACCACGCACTGCTTGGTCTGCGCCTGCTCACCGAAGTCGATCGGGATGAGCGAGCCGGCGTAGCGGCCCGTGGTGGTGCCGCCGGGGAGCAGTTGCGCGTCGTGGATGTGGCCGAAGGCGGCATAGACGGCGCGGTGGAGGCCGGTGAGGTGGGTGGCGTAGTCGTCGCCCACGCTGATGCGCTTCTCGCTGCGCGCCGGCTGGGCGCCGTGGACGTGGAGGTGGGCCGCGTAGAGCACGACGCCCTGCGTCCCGACGGCGGCCTCCGCTTCGTCGAGCAGGGTCTCGTTCAGGCCCTTGATGCCGTCGGCGTAGGTGCCCTCGAAGCTGCCGGTCTCGCCGCGCGCCACGTCGGCGATGGCCGACGGACCGACGAACGGCACGCACGCGACCGCCACCGCCGCGTCGCCGACGTCGAAGCGGAGCACCTGGGGCTCGGTGACGAACCAGAGCGTCCGCGGCTCGGCGATGCCGGCGAGGTCGTGGAGCACGCTCAGCAGCGCCGCCGAGTCGTGGTTGCCGCACAGGACCACGGTGGGCGCCGCCGCCGACAACCGCCGGAGCGCCTGAACGGCGAGCGACATCGCCTCGTGGCTCGGCCGGCTGACGTCGAACAGGTCGCCGGTGTGGAGCACGAGGTCCGGCCGCTGGGACTCGACGACCTCGAGCAGGCCGCGCAAGGCCTCGAGGTGGTCGGGCGTCCGGTCGTGCCGACCGAGGCGGGCGCCGAGGTGCCAGTCGGACGTGTGGAGGACCTTCACCGCCGCCCGCTCCCCCGCCCCGTCGCGCTCCTCACAGCGCCGGCCTCGCGCCGCCGAGCGCCCGCACGTTGCTCCGGGTGCGTTCGTACTGCTCGGCCCGGGCCTCGACATCGGGCTCGGCCTCGTCGGGGTTGGTGGCGAACGGCGGCCACGGGAAGCGGATCGGGATGGGCTCGGGGACGACGGGCTGCGACACGACCATCGTGCCCGGCATGAACCGCGACGCCCGGTCGCGCAGCGCGGGCGTGAGGAACCGGTAGGCGTCGGACTCGCCGGCGTCGAGCCGGCCGGCGACCTTGAGCGACGCGTTGCGGGTGAGGGCGGGCGCCACGGCCGAGGCCGCCTGCTGCGCGCCCACCAGCAGCACCCCGAGCGACCGCCCCCGCTCGGCGATGTCGACCAGCAGCTCCTTGAGGGGCGAGTACCCCTGCGCCGGGGCGTACTTGTTGAGCTCGTCGAGCACGACGAAGCGCAGGGGAAGCCGACCCGTGCCCTGCTTCTCGTTCCACACCCGGTCGAGCAGGGCGCCCACGACGAAGCGCTGCGCATCGTCGTGCAGCCGGGAGATGTCGACGACGTGGACGCGGTGGTTCTCCATCGACACCGGCGTGGTGCCGCAGGAGACGAGGGCGCCGATGCGCTGGCGCAGCTTGATGAGGCGGCGGAGGAACGCCTGCCGGGTGCCGAGCTGGGCCCCGCCGAACCACTCGCGCTGGACCGCGTCGTCGTCGGTCTCGACCATCTCGACGAAGACGTCGATCAGGTCGCCGAAGTCGCGCACGACGCGCCCCGACCCGGCGCCGGCCTCGGCCGGCTCGCGCGCAGCCAGCCGGTCGGGGTTGTACGTCTCGTTGGCGGACACCACGTCGGCGATGACGATCGCCCCGGTGGTGTCGCCCTCCAGCCGGCGGAGCCGGCGCAGCAGCGCGAGGCGCGCCGCCTGCTCGACGAACCCGACCTGGGTGGAGCGGTCGTCGTCGGTTGTGAAGCAGAACTGCAGGAGCTGCCCGCGCACGAACTCCTCGGGCGTCCACCCGTAGGCGTGGACCTCGGTGGTGCCGCGGGTTCGCACGTCGGCCACGACCCGCTCGCCTTCGGCGTTCTGCCGCGGCGCGTACAGCGCCACCGACGTGAAGGGGCCCGGGGCGGGCACGCCCAGGGCCGCCCACTGGCCGGCCGCCTCGGGCTTGTCGGCGTAGCGCCGGTTCGGCCGGTCGATGTGCAGGAGGTCCTCGCCCTTGGTGTTGAACACCAGCGCCCGCGTGCTGGCCGCGCCGGCCCGACCGCCGAGCAGGGCGGCGCCGGCCTCGGTCTCGAGCAGCTGGTAGAGCAGGAACAGCGCGTAGGACGTCTTCGTGGCGACGCCGGAGATCCCGGAGATCGAGACGTGGCCGCCCGCCCGCCCGTCGACGAAGCGCATGTCGGCGTGGACCGGTTGCCCCGACAGGTCGAGCCCGATCGGCAGCTTCTCCTCCATCTGGTCCTCGAAGAGCGCCAGCGCCCGGTGTCCGCCCGCGGCCCGGAACACCCTCGACCCGGCATGGGGCGCGACAAAGGTCTCCGGCACGGTCCGCAGCGAGCGGACCTCGGCCCGCCGGACGAGCTCGGCCGGCCGGCCCTGGTCCATGACCCGCCGGGTGTCGGACGAGAGCTCGGCGCCCTCGAGGCGCGAGGACAGCTCCGTCACGATGCCGTAGTGGGCGACCGGCGCGCCGCCCGGGAGCTCGGTCTCGACGACGAGGAGCTCGTCGAGCTGCACGAGGGCGTCGTCCTCGAGGACCACGTGGAAGACGCGCGAGTCGGACTCCTCCGACCCGTCGAGGAGACCGATGCGGCCGTCGGCGGTCATGCCGCTTGCTGGCCGAGCTGAAGGACGGCCGCAGTGACGGCGCGCATCGCCAGACGCGAGTCGTCGAACTCGTGCCGCAGGCGCCACTCCAGCCCGCCCACGGGGACCAGGTTGACCGGGGCCCTCGCATCGCGGTGCGGGGACGACGCGAACCGCGGGAGCCACGACGCCGCTTCGTCGAGCGCGGCGATGGCAGCCTCCCGGCCCACGCCGGCCGGCACCTCGAGCCGGGCGATGCCACCCCACGGGCTGGCGCCGGGACCCGCGTCGCCGAGGCGGAGGTACGTGGCGTAGAGGTTGCCGTTGATCGCGAACACGCTCGTGCGCTGCCCGACGGCGATCGTCGGCACCCGGACCCACTGGCTGCGCTCGAGCATCGGGACCGGGTGGGACTTCACGTAGCCGACGATGGGCTTCGACCAGCCCGAGCGCACCATGCTGAGCGGCCCGTCCAGGATCGTGAGGATGCCCTCCTCGGACAGGGCCTCGGCGATCTGGACCTCGCTCTCGCGCATGAGCGTCCGGACCCGTTGGGCCGCCTTGAACGACTCGGTGCACTCCGTGGCGTGGCTCTCCCACGCCCAGCCCCCGGGCTGGGGCGGGAGGTGCACGAGGTGCCCGTGGGTGAAGAGGACGACGCGGTGCCGCACGATCGGGTCGACCCGGGCCCGACGACCGTCGCCCGGGACGTGGACGGCGCCGGCGACGTAGGACCCGACGATGCCGGTGGTGGTGCCGTCCTCGGTGGTTCGCGTCAGCCGCATGTCCGTGCGCACCGACCCGTCGACGAACGCCAGGGACGGCCGAGCGCCGGCGGCGACGGGGTCGTGGGCCCGCAGCTCGCCGCCGTCCTCGACCAGCTCGCACTCGCGGGCGAGCTGCGAGTCGTCGTCGGCGTCGAAGGACGGATCGTGGCGCGACCCGAAGGGATCGATCCCGATGTGAACCGCCTTCGGACCCGTCTCCGTCATCGCTCCGACTGTACGGAGGGGGTGTGACCGAGAAGCGGCTCTCTCTCTACGAGACGGCGACCTGCGCCGCCGACCGGCGGGCGCCGACGGAGGCGAGGCCGGCGGCACCGGCGAGGAGGACGGCAGGGCCGCCGAGCGCATACCCCTTTGGGGCCCACCCCGTCGTGGGCATCTACCGTGCGCCCCCGTGGACTCCGTGCGCACCCCCGACGAGGCTTTCACCGACCTGCCCGACTTCCCGTGGGACCCGTCCTACGTCGAGGTCGCCGCCGGCGATGGCTCAGCCGCCACGCTCCGCGTCGCCTACATCGACGCCGCGCCCGAGGGCGAGCCGAGCGGCGAGACGGTGCTGCTGCTCCACGGCGAGCCGTCGTGGTCGTTCCTCTACCGGCACATGATCCGGCCGCTCGTCGCTGAGGGCCACCGCTGCATCGCGCCGGACCTCGTCGGCTTCGGGCGCTCCGACAAGCCCACCCCGCGCACGGAGTACACCTACCAACGCCACGTCGACTGGTTGCGCGAGGCGCTCTTCGACCGGCTCGACCTCACCGGGCTCACCCTCGTCTGTCAGGACTGGGGCGGCCTCCTCGGCCTGCGGCTCCTGGCCGAGCACCCCAACCGGTTCCGGCGCGCCGTCGCCGCCAACACCTTCCTGCCCACCGGCGACAAGGACCCGGGCAAGGCCTTCCGCAACTGGCGCGAGTTCTCGCAGTCGGTCGAGACTTTCTCGACGAGCTTCATCATCGACAGCGGCACCACCTCCGAGCTCTCGCCCGAGGTGCGCGCCGCCTACGACGCCCCCTTCCCCGACGAGTCGTACAAGGAAGGGGCGCGCCAGTTCCCGATGCTCGTGCCCGCCACCCCGGACGATCCCGCGGCGGAACCGAACCGCGCGGCGTGGGCCGCGCTACGCACGCTCGACGTGCCCTTCCTGTGCGCCTTCAGCGACGAGGATCCCATCACGGCCGGCGCCGACGCCCCGCTGCGCGAGCAGATCCCCGGCGCCCAGGGCCGGCCCCACACCGTCATCACCGGCGGCGGCCACTTCCTACAGGAGGACCGAGGTCCCGAGCTGGCTGCGGTGGTCTCGGCCTTCATCACCGAGACGTGATCGACGGGCACCCGTTCGGTTCGCTCGACGGGACGAGCACGGTCCAGCTCGTCCACCCCGACGGACACGTCTGACGACTCGGAGATGCCGTGGCGCTCGGGGTCGCGAGCTGCTCGGGGTCGGTCAGCCCCGAACACCCCGCGGCCGGCGGGTGGTGCAGCTCGCGCTCGAACACGAGCGTCCACCCGTCGGCGGCAGCGACGGTCTCGATGCGGGCGAGCGGGCCGGGTCGAACGATGCCTCGGTCAATGCTCATGCAGGCATCGACCTGTCAACGCATGAATGCGGGCCGCAGGTCAGGTCGGGGCGAAGGCGGCGGGGGGCGGAAGGGCCAGCGCGCGGCGGAGGCGATCGAGGTACTCGTCGCGGGCGACCTCGGTCGCACCGAGGGAGGCGAGATGGGGCGTCAGCCATTGCAGGTCGATCAGCCGGTCGGCGACATGCTCGTCGCGCCGCACGTCGACCAGCGCGACGAGCGCGACCTTCGAGGCATCGGGCCGGCGGTGGAACATCGACTCGCCCGCGAACAGGCCGCCGAGGGCGACGCCGTACAGACCGCCGACGAGGGCGGACGGCTCGTCGTCGGCGTCGAGGGTCCACACCTCGACGCTGTGGGCCCGGCCCAGCTGGTGCAGCCGCCCGTAGGCCTTGCGGATCTCGTCGGTGATCCAGTGGTAGGCGTCGGCGTCACGGTGCGCACAGGCCTCGACGACCTCGTCGAACCGTTCGTCGACGGTGGTCCGGAACCGCTGCTGCGATCGACGCAGCGACTTCGTCACGCGGAGGCCGTCGACCGTGAGGATGCCGCGCGGGTCGGCCGACCACCACGTGAGCTCGCCGGTGGACTGGCGCATCGGGAACAGCCCGGAGCGCCTAGGCCTCGAGGAGGGTCGTCGACTCGAGGTCGCCCCCCACGAGCACCTTGCCGTGCTCGTCGGCGGTCGTCGGCGACGGGAATGCGAAGCTGGTCGAAGCGTCCACGACGGGGTCCATCCCTGCCGGTGAATGGTAGGTCGCACTTGGGGTTCGCCAATCGAGCTGGGGGCCGGGCGGGACCGCCGGCCGGCCGCGACTTCCGGGTGGTGCTCGGCGGGCAGGCGGTGTCGGCCCTCGGCGACGCCATCTCGATCACCGCGATGCCGTTGCTGGTGCTGGTGCTCACGGGCTCCGGCGCGCTGATGGGTGTGGTCGGCGCGCTGCAGCTCGTTCCCGACCTCCTACTCGGGCTGCCCGCCGGGGCCTTGGCCGACCGGTGGGACCGGCGCCGAATGATGCAGCGCGCCGACGCCGGACGGGCCGTGCTCACCCTGGCCATCCCGGTCGTGCACTGGCTCGACGGCCCGACGATGGCCGCCATCCTGCTGCTGGCGGTGCCCATCAACGTGCTGCGGCTGGTCTCCGACGCGGGGTTCACGAGCGCGGTTCCGTCGCTCGTCGGCCGCGAGAACCTGGCTCGGGCCAGCAGCACGATGGAGGCGACGTTGAGCGTCCCCTACATCGTCGGCCCGGCTGCGGCCGGCGTGCTGGTGGTGGCGATCGGGCCCGCCTCGGTCCTCGCCATCGACGCGCCTCGTTCGCGCTCTCGGCGATCTCGCTGTCGTTCGTGCGACGCAGGCTGCGGGCCGAGCGCGGGGACGGCGACGGCGGGCGCGGCGGGACGCGCCTCCGGGCCGACATCGCCGAGGGCCTGCGCTTCGTGCTGGGCCACGCCGGGCTGCGGGCCGTGATCGGCTACTGGAGCGTCGTCGCCGTGGCGACCGCGGCGGTCGTGTCCACCCTCAGCTACTACATCACCGTCGACCGGGGGCAGGGCGCCGCGCTGTTCGGCTTCGTCGGCAGCGCCTGGTCGATCGGCTACCTCGCCGGCTCCCTCGTCGCCGGCCGGCTGCGACCCGAGCGGATGGGGCGGCGCATGCTCGGTACCGGGTTCGCCGTCGGCGCCTTCCTGCTGGCCACCGCGGCCACCGATGCGCCGGCGGTGTACCTGGCCGCCGCCTTTGGCATCGGGGCTGCGCTGGCGACCCTCCTCGTGTCGTACATGACGTTGCGGGCCTCGTGGACGCCCGACGCGCTGATGGGTCGGGTCGGCAGCACAGCACGGACGCTGTCGCTCGGGCTCCAGCCGCTCGGCCTGCTCGCCGGCGGCGCGGTGATCGAGGCGGCCGACGGCGGTACGGCGCTGGCGGCCATGGGCGCGCTGGCGATCATGGCCAGCCTCGCCTTCGCCGGGTCGACGACCCTGCGCGACGCCCGCCCCGACCACGACGGCGCCGGCGGCTCACCGCGGGCCGAAGTACCTCGCGGG
>JACDCH010000180.1 GCA_013694495.1 Acidimicrobiia bacterium
GTCAGATTCGTCATTGGCAAGGACGCAGGCCGACGGACTCCCCCAGCGAATGCGAGGCCGAGGACGCCGCCAGGGGCGAATCTGGCCGCCGAATTCGCCACATGATCAGCCTTCCGGGACACTAGGCCAGCTCGCCGACCACCACGGGGGGGTTGCTGCTCGCCACGACCGGCGTCTCCTCGGCGGTGATCATCAGCGCCGTCATGTCGTCGGTGGCGTTGAAGCGGTAGAGCTCGCCCCGGCGGTCGAGCACGCCGAGGGAGATGGCCTCGTCGCCGATCTGGCCCCACAGCTGGTAGACGCCGTCGGGTAGGTCGGGCAGGTCGTCGGCCCGCACGAAGCCCTCGCCCGACGGCAGCACCGCGGCGACGGCGAGCACGTCGCCGGTGGCGTTGCTGAGCTCGCTACGACGGGAGTCGGCGGCGGCGAACACGGCGACGGCGCGCTCGCTGTCGGTGCCCCCCCCGCGGTCGGGCTCCCGAGCGAGCTGAAACGAGACGGCGCCCACCAGCGCGACCGCAGCCGCCACGGCCACCGCCGTGAGCGACCGGCGCCACCGCTGGCTGGCCCCGGGCGCAACCGGGCCCGGCCTCGCCGGCCGGTCGCCGAGCACGAGGCGCAGCGGCGGCGGGGTCTCGCCGCCGATCTCCTCGGCGATGCGGTCCCACACGTTGCCCGGGGCGGGGGCGCCGGTCTGGGCCAAGAGGGCGGTGACCTCACGGAAGTCGTCGACCTCGGCCCGGCACTGCGGGCAGGTCGGGAGGTGGGCCTCGACGGCGTCCACCTCGTGGTCGTCGAGGGCGTGCAGGGCGTAGGCGCCGAGCAGCTCCTGGAGCTCGGCATGTTCGATCAAGGTCATGGCGCCTCTCCTGTCACGGACAGCTCGATGAGGCCGGCGTCGGCCAGGGTGGTGCGGAGGCGTCGGAGCCCGGAACGTATCCGGCTCTTCACGGTGCCTTCCGGCTCCGACAGCATCTCCGCCACCTCCCGGTAGGTGTGGCCGCCGTAGTAGGCGAGCTCGATGGCCTTGCGCTCGGCGACGGGCAGGGTCTGCAGCGCGTCCTTCATCCGGTCGGCGACGGTGAGGTCCCAGACCTCGTGCTCGACGTCGTAGTCCGCCGCCGCGGTGCGCCGGAGGTCGTTGTCCTCCCGGCGGCGGCGCGACGTCTCGGACCGGAGGAGGTCGACGGAGCGTCCGT
This sequence comes from Acidimicrobiia bacterium, assembly GCA_013694495.1. Lineage (GTDB taxonomy): Bacteria > Actinomycetota > Acidimicrobiia > Acidimicrobiales > JACDCH01 > JACDCH01. The sequence goes on from JACDCH010000180.1 coordinate 1,200, forward strand.
GGCACTGCGCGAGGAGGTACGAGCGCAGGGACCCGCGGCCGGGGTCGAACTTCTCGGGTTGGTCCCACAGGCGCAGGAAGACCTCCTGCACCACCTCCTCGGCGAGGGCGTCCTTCATCAGCAGACGGCGAGCCAGGCCGTACACCGCGCCGGCGTGGCGGCGGTACGCCTCGGCCAGCGCCTCCTGGTGGTAGCGCGAGATCGACACCACGAGGCCGGCATCCGTCAACTCGGGGATGGGCGTCGGGCGGGCCATGTCTTCGGGACCTACGGAGCCGGCAGCGCTTTCGGATGATTCGTCCATGCGGTCACCGCCTCCACGTGCGTCGTCTGCGGAAAGAGGTCCACCAGTCTGACCGATTCGAGGCCGTAGCCCGCCTTTGCCAGCAGGCCGGCGTCGCGGCCGAGGGCGCCGGGGTCGCAGGACACGAGCACGACGGCGCGGGCCGCGGTGGCCGCGATCCGGTCGACGACACCGGCGCCGAGGCCGTGCCGGGAGGGGTCGGCGACCACCGCGTCGGCGGGCGAGGGGTGCCACTTGCGGACGTCGGCCTGGATCACCCTCGTGCCAGCGTGGTCGGCCAGGTTCACCCGGGCGTCGGCGATCGAGCTGCGGGACGCCTCGACGGCGGTGACCGGCAGGGGCCCGAGCCGGTCGGCCAGAGCGCCGGCGAAGAGCCCCACGCCGGCGTACAGGTCGACGAGGTGACGGATCGGGTCGGCGTCGTGGACCGGCGCCAGCGCCGCCGCGACGGCGTCGACCAGCGCCTCGGCGCCGTCCGGGCGGATCTGGAAGAAGCTCTCGGCCGAGATGCGCCAGCGACGCCCGGCGACCACCTCGTGGTACCACGCCCGCCGGCCCAGCCCGAGCTCGCCGGTGCCGACCATCGTCACGTCGTCCGGCACGTCGTCGATGGCGCCCCAACCGGGATCGGCCAGGAGCAGCCGCTCGCCGGTGGCGACCCCGGCCCGCACGGTGATCTCCGTGCAGGCGTGGAACCGACCTCGCCGCAGGACGTCGTCCACGAGCGGATGGGCGACGAGCGACCCGGTCGACGGGTCGATGGGGATCACGTCGTGGCTGTGGTGAGCGCGGAAGCCGGCGATCCCCAAGGCCGGGTCGACCGCCGCCCGCACCGTCGTTCTGTAGCCCGTGGCCGGCAGCTCGGGACCGAGGTCGATCTCGGGGATGGACGGCAGGCGACCGAGCCGCTGCAACGCGTCGGCCACGATCTGCGCCTTGAGCCGGCGCTGCGTGCCGAGCTCGACGTGCAGCCAGTCGCACCCGCCGCAGCCGGCGACGACCTCCGGCGGGGGCGGGTCCACCCGTCCCGGACCGGCCTCGAGCACCTCGACGATCGCCGCCCGCGCGAACCGCGGCTTCTCTTCGAACACGTCGACGACGACCCGCTCACCCGGCAGCGCGCCCCGCACGAACACGGCCCGCCCGTCGGGGAGGCGCCCGACGCCGTCGCCGCCGGCTGCCACCCCGGTCACGTCGACGGTCTCCACGCGTCGAGCCTCGCACCTCGGCGCGAGACTGGGCCGCATGCGGCCGATCCAGATCGCCCCCTCCGTGCTGCCGGCCGACTTCTCCCGGCTCGGCCAGGAGTGCGCCGCCCTCGAGAAGGCCGGCGTCGACCGGATCCAGTGGGACGTCATGGACGGCGTGTTCGTACCGAACCTCACGTTCGGGCCCGACGTGGTCGCCGCCTGCCGAGCCCACTGCACCGTGCTGTTCGAGGCCCACCTCATGGTCGTGGAGCCCGACCCGATGCTCGCCCGCTGGGTCGAGGCGGGCTGCGAGCTGCTCATCATCCACGCCGAGTCCGTCCGCCACCTGCACCGCACGCTCGGCGCGGTCAGGGAGCTCGGCGCCCGGGCGGGCGTCGCACTGAACCCGGCGACACCGGTCGCCGCCGTCGAGCACGTCCTGGACTTGGTCGACCTCGTGCTCGTCATGACCGTGAACCCCGGGTTCGGGGGGCAGGCCTACATCGCCTCGATGGAGCCGAAGGTGCGCGAGGTCCGCCGGCTCGCCGACGAGCGGGGCCTCGACCTCGACGTCGAGGTCGAC
>JACDCH010000242.1 GCA_013694495.1 Acidimicrobiia bacterium
GCAGATCACACCCGAGCCGGTCGACCGCTTCCTGATCCGACAAGCCCTCGTGAGCCTGGAGGACCATCACCGTGGCCAGCACCCGAGCCGGGATCGTCGGCCGGCCCCGACGGGAGTCCACGTAGCAATCCGCGAAATAGTCGACAGGAAACAGCCGATCACCATGCTCACCCAAGAACCGGTACACGCCCTTCAGCCGATCCCCCAGCAACTCCCCCGGATTCTCGAACCACTGCTCCACCACCGCTGCTCCCAACGCCATCCACCAAGTCTGTTTTCACGACACACGCCAATGGTGGATGCTCCAGCGACTACTTCAGGAGTCTCCTAGGCATCGCCGACGTCTATCCCCACGGACGCAGGCGAGCCTGCGCCCGGGGGCCGACGACATGACCCAGACGTGGGCCAGACGTTGCTCCCATGCCCGTCAAGGCGAGGACCACGGTGTAACCCGCCGGCGCGTCCTTCGGTGTTCGCGCCGCCGGGGGGTGGCTGGCATGCTTCGACGATGGCCACCGAGTCGGCGCTGCACCCTCTGGTGCGGCGCCTCGCCGAGGAGCGGCACCTGCGCTGCCCGCGGTGCGGCCGCACGCAGGTCGAGGTCGACGGCAACGGTCTGCGGTGCGGCGCCTGCGCCGCTACGTTCCCGGCCTACAACCGGGTGGTCGACCTCCACGGCCTGGTCATGGGACCGCCCAGCTCGGACGAGGACCTCGCCCGGGCGGTGGCGCTCGCCGAGCCCGTCGCCAAGGCGCTCGACCTGCCCGACGCCGGCGAGGTGCTCGCCACGGTCACCGAGGTGCTCGGGCGCACGGCGTCGATGAGCGCCCACCACGACGAGTTCGACGCCGAGATCCGCGACATCGCCGACCGCTTCGGCATCGACACCGGCGTCGAGCCGGAGCCGCCCTCGGCGCTCGGCGCCCTCCTCCCCGCTCCGGCGCGCGTCGACCTCGAGGTCGAGCGCCACTACATCCCGGCCCGGCTCCCACCCAGCACGCGGCTCACCGGGAACGTCCGCTTCCGCAACCGGGGGTCGGAGGCGTTCTCGTCGTACAGCTCACCGCCGGTCACGGTCGGGTTCCGCTGGTACGACGAGCGGGGCGAGGTCGTGGCGGTGCCCGAGCATCGCACCCGCTTCCCGATCGCCATGCCGCCGGGGCGGGCCGTGACCCTCCCGGTCGACTTCGAGACGCCCGGCGCCGAAGGCACCTACACGCTCGTCGTGTGCCCCGTGATCGAGGAGCGCTGCTGGGTGCCGACCAGCGGCGTCGCCGTGCAGGTCACCGTCGGGCCCGCGCCGGGGCTCCCGTCGTCGCTCGACCTCCGCCCCGACGCGGAGCCACTCACCTACGCCGACGACCACGCCGCCGCCCTGCGGCTGCTGGAGGCCCAGGCCGCGAGCCTGCTCACCACCCCGGACCGCAAGATCCTCGAGGTCGGCGGCGCCGGCGCGCCGCAGGTGTCGTGGTTCGGCCCGCACGACGCCGTGAACGTCGACATCAACCTCCCGCTCCTCGAGCTGGGCAGCCTCTGGTACGAGCACAACGCCGACGACGCGGTCTCCGAGCGGCTGGCGTTCCTGTGCGCCGACGCCACCGACCTGCCCTTCGAGTCCGAGACGTTCGACGTCGTCGCCATGTTCGCCACGTTGCACCACTTCCCGGCGCCCGAGGTGCTCCTGCGGGAGTGCCGACGGCTCGTGCGTCCGGACGGGATCGTGGCCGTGCTGTGCGAGCCCGTGGGCGGTTCGCTGGAGGACACCGACACCCTGCGCGACCTGGTCAAGGGCATCAACGAGCAGGTGTTCACCGTCACCGAGTACGTGGCGATCTTCGCCGCCGCCGGCCTCGAGGTGGTGTCCGGCACGCAGGTCGGCGGGTCGCTGCGGGTGTTCCTGCGACGGGCCGAGCCGTCCGGTGCGTCGTTCACCGACGTCGTCCCCGTCCCCCCTCGGCTGCTGGGCGGGCGCCCCACCGCCAGCGACGTGGTGCGCAAGATCCGGTCGCGACTGCGCAAATCGGATGGCTGAGGTCGATCGGTACAGGGCACACACGGTCGCACGCTGAAGACCCGAGGGGGATGTGCCGATGGCCGCACCGACGCGGGCAGAACGAACGGTGCGGCTCCCGCAGGACACGAGCGCGGCCCGCTGCGCCCGACGGATGCTGCGCGAGGTCGCCGAAGTGGTGGGGCGCGACGACCGGGTCGAGGACTTCGAAGTGATCGTGTCCGAGCTCGTGACGAACGCGGTCGACCACGGTGAGCCGCCGATCGAGCTGCGGGTCGTAATCGACGGCGGCTACCGCGTCGAGGTCACCGACTGCTCGCCGAACCAGCCCCGGCTCGTGCGGGCCGAGCCGCAGCGCCGGCGGGGCCGGGGCGTGCTCCTCGTCGACC
>JACDCH010000276.1 GCA_013694495.1 Acidimicrobiia bacterium
GGTCTGGGGGCCGAGCCCCCAGGCATCGGCCGCAGGGCGACGAAGTCGGCCGAGGACCGCAACGACCGAGCGCAGCGAGGGCGACACAACTCGCCGGAACGGAGCGAAGCGAGTGACGGCGAAGGACTCAGGCGACCTTGCGGGCACGCCAGATCTCCTCGTGGGGCCACTGCTGGGCCCAGGCCGCCGTGATGTACTGCTGGTCCTCGGCGTCGGGCGGGGCGTGCAGCTCGATGAGCTCGAGGACCTCGAACCCGCTCGATCGCAGCACGCGCAGCATCTCGCCGTGGGGCAGGTGGAACTCGACGCCCTCGTCGTCGGTGTACTCCACGCGGTGCAGGCCCCGCTGCGGCCGGACCAGCGCCGCACCGGCGGGCTCCTCGGCGTCGGGGGCACACAGCGTGAAAAGCACCGAGTTGCACAGGAACACGAGCTCGCCCCCCGGCCGCAGCAGGCGGGCCGCTTCCGGGAGCCACTGGTAGGGATCGGCCCAGATGGCGGCGCCGTACTCCGAGATCGCCAGGTCGAACGAGCCGCCCCGCAGCGGGACGGCCTCGCCGGCGGCCTGGACGATCGGGAACCGCGGGCCGTACTCGGCCTGGAACCGGCGGGCGGATGCGAGTTGGCCCTCGGTCGGGTCGATGCCGACGGGGCGGGCGCCCCGGCGGGCCAGCCAGGCGGAGATGTAGCCCGTGCCGCACCCCAGCTCCACGACGTCGGCACCGTCGAGGCGGATCCCCGTCAGCGCGCCGACCTCCTCCTCGGGGTTCGCGTACTCCCCCCAGGTGATGTCGTCGGTCGACCACGACCGCTGGCCCGGCCCGACCCAGTCGGCCGCCGTGTTGTTCCAGGCCTGGCGGTTGCGGGCGATGGAGTCGCTGGTGTCGTCCACGGCGCCCATGGTGGCCGGGTCAGGCGTGCGGCACACGCGCTTTGTCGGCTTGGAGGCGCGCCGCGAAGGCCTCGATCTGGGCGGCGACGGGGACGGGGCCGGCGCCGCCGGGGGTGGTGCGCCTCGTCACCGAGACGCCGGGCTCGAGCAGCTCGAGGGCGTCGTCGCCGAGGGCGGGGTGGGCGGCGACCAGCTCGGTGAGCGGCACGTGGCGCTCCAGGGAGTCGCGCACGACAGCCCCGACGATGGTGTGTGCCTCGCGGAATGGCATGCCCCGCTCGACGAGCCACTCGGCCAGGTCGGTGGCGGCCGAGTAGGGCGAGTCGGCTGCTGCCTGCATCCGGTCGGTCACGAACGTGGCCGTCGCCAGCAGGCCGCTGAGGGCGTCGAGGGCCCGGCTGATCTGGTCGAGGGCGTCGAAGAACGGCTCCTTGTCCTCCTGCAGGTCGCGGTTGTAGGCGAGTGGGAGTCCCTTGAGCGTGGCCAGCAGTCCGGTGAGGTCGCCGATGAGGCGGCCGGCCTTGCCCCGCACGAGCTCGGCGATGTCGGGGTTCTTCTTCTGCGGCATCATCGACGAGCCCGTCGACCATGCGTCGTCGAGGCGGAGGAAGCCGAATTCGTCGGTCGCCCACAGCCACACCTCCTCGCCGATGCGGGAGAGGTGGATGCCGAGGAGGGCGATGTCGAAGAGGCCCTCGGCGACGAAGTCGCGGTCGCTGGTGACGTCGAGGCTGTTGTCGAAGGCGGCGGCGAATCCGAGGTCTTCGGCCACCGCCGCCGGGTCGAGGGGGAGCGACGAGCCGGCGAGGGCGCCGGCACCGAGGGGTGACACGTCCATGCGTTTGCGCGTCGCCAGCAGCCGGTCGACATCGCGGGCCAGGGCCCAGGCGTGGGCGAGCAGGTGGTGGGCCAGCAGCACGGGCTGGGCCCGCTGCAGGTGCGTGTAGCCGGGCAGGTAGGCGGCGCCCGCCTCGACCGCCCGGGCGTGGAGCACCTCCTGGAGCACGAGCACCTTGCCGGCCACCATCCCGAGCTCGCGCTTCACGAACAGCCGGAACGCGGTGGCCACCTGGTCGTTGCGGCTCCGCCCGGTGTGCATCTTGGCCCCGGGCTCGCCGGCGAGGGCAGTGACGCGACGTTCGACGGCCGTGTGCACGTCCTCGTCTGACGGCAGGAACTCGAGCGTGCCGTCGGCGATCTCGACCTCGACGCGATCGAGGGCGGTGAGCACGACCGTGCCCTCCTGCGGGGTGAGGATCCCGCCCCGCACGAGGCCGCGCACGTGGGCGCGCGAGCCGGCGATGTCGTCGCCGGCCAGGCGCCGGTCGAAGCTGAGGCTCTCGCTGAAGGCGAGGAGCTCGGGGGCCGGCCCGCCTTCGAAGCGGCCGTGCCAGAGGGTGGTCACCTGTCGGTCCGCATCAGTCGGTCCCCAGCTCCATGGCGGCCGCGTCGAGGGCCTGCTCCTCGTCGCCGCCGGCCTCGCGGTTCTCGGCGATCTGGTCGGCGCCGCCGGCCTCGAGGGCGCCGAAGAGCCGGTCGGACCCGCTGACCAGCTGGCTCTTGGCCGCGTACAGCTCGAGCTTCTCGCGGGAGTCGGCGATGTCGAGGTTGCGCATCGTGAGCTGGCCGATGCGATCGGTCGGGCCGAAGGCGGCGGTCTCGGTCCGCTCCATCGACAGGCGGTCGGGGCGGTATGAGAGGGCCGGGCCGTCCGTGGCGAGGATGGTGTAGTCCTCGCCGCGACGGAGCCGGATCGTCACCTCGCCCGTGACCACCGAGGCGATCCAGCGCTGCATCGATTCGCGCATCATCAGCGACTGCGGGTCGAACCAGCGCCCCTCGTACAGCAGCCGGCCCAGCCGGCGGCCGTGGTCGTGGTAGTTGGCGATCGTGTCCTCGTTGTGGATCGCGTTGAGGAGCCGCTCGTAGGCGATGAAGAGGAGCGCCATCCCGGGCGCCTCGTAGATCCCGCGCGACTTGGCCTCGATGATGCGGTTCTCGATCTGGTCGGACATGCCGAGGCCGTGGCGGCCGCCGACGGTGTTGGCCTCGTGCACCAGCGCGATCGGGTCGTCGAAGGTGGTGCCACCGATGGCGACGGGACGGCCCGACTCGAAGCGGATGGTGACGTCCTCGGGCTCGATGGCGACGGCGGGGTCCCAGAAGCGCACGCCCATGATCGGCTCGACGCTCTCGAGGGAGATGTCGAGATGCTCGAGGGTCTTCGCCTCGTGGGTGGCGCCCCAGATGTTGGCGTCGGTGGAGTACGCCTTCTCCTCGCTGTCGCGGTATGGCAGGTCGTGCGCTGCCAGCCACTGGCTCATCTCCGACCGGCCGCCGAGCTCGGCCACGAAGGCGGCGTCGAGCCACGGCTTGTAGATCCGCAGGGCCGGGTTCGCCAGCAGGCCGTAGCGGTAGAACCGCTCGATGTCGTTGCCCTTGAACGTCGAGCCGTCGCCCCAGATGTCGACGCCGTCGCCGTGCATGGCCCGCACGAGCAAGGTGCCGGTGACCGCCCGACCGAGCGGCGTCGTGTTGAAGTACGAGCGACCACCCGAGCGCACGTGGAACGCGCCGCACGACAGGGCCGCGAGGCCTTCCTCCACGATCTGGCGCTTGCAGTCGACGGTCCGGGCGATCTCGGCGCCGTAGGCCACGGCGCGACCGGGGACGCCCTCGATGTCGGACTCGTCGTACTGGCCGATGTCGGCCGTGTAGGTGCACGGGACGGCGCCCTTCTCGCGCATCCAGGCCACGGCGACCGAGGTGTCGAGCCCGCCCGAGAAGGCGATGCCGACGCGCTCGCCCACCGGCAGGGAGGTCAGGACCTTGCTCATTCGGTACTCATTCGGTTCGGTCGACCCTTCAGACGTTGGCCAGCTCGGAGAGCTGGCGGGCGAGCTTGGCGCCGCCGGTGCGCTCGGCGGCGACGACGAGGAGCGTGTCGTCGCCGGCGACCGTGCCGAGGACGTCGGGGAGCAGCGAGCGGTCGAGGGCGGAGCCGACCACGTGGGCGCAGCCGGGCGGGGTGCGCAGGACGACGAGGTTGCCCGAGTGGGCCACCTCGACGACCCACTCGCCGAGCACCCGACGGAGGTGCTCCTCGGGGGCGCGCTGCTCCTTGGGTAGCTCGGGGATGGCGTACACGGACTCCCCCGCCGCGGCCCGCACCTTGATGGCGCCGAGCTCCTCGAGGTCGCGGCTGACGGTGGCCTGGGTGGCGATGACGCCGTCGACCGACAGCAGCTCGACGAGCTGCTGCTGGCTCGTGACCGGTTGCTGCTCGAGCAGGCGCGAGATGCGGTGCTGACGCTGGTGCTTCGCCAGCCGGACGGGCCCCTTCGCGCTCATCGGTGGTTCTCCTCGGCCAGCCACCAAGCCAGGGCGCGGAACGCGTGCAGTCGGTTGTGGGCCTGCTGGATGACGACGGAGGCGGGCCCGTCGATCACGGTGGCCGACACCTCCTCGCCCCGGTGGGCCGGGAGGCAGTGCATGAACACGGCGCCGTCGTGGGCGCCCGCCATGACCGCGTCGTCGACCATGAAGCCTTCGAAGGCGCGGTCGCGGTCGTCGGCCTCGGCTTCGAAGCCCATCGACGTCCACACGTCGGTGTGCACCGCGTCGGCGCCCTTGGCGGCCTCTTCGGGCCGGTGGACGACGGTCACGTCGAGCGCCCCGAGGGCGAGGAACTGGTCGATGTCTGTCGGCGACGGCCCGTACCCCTCGGGGCACCCGAAGCGCAGCGCCATGCCCGACAGCGATGCGCCGAGGGCGAGGGAGCGGGCCACGTTGTTGTGGTCGCCGATCCACGCCACGGTCCGGCCTTGCAGCTCGCCGAAGACCTGTCGCATCGTCAGGAGGTCGGTCAGGGCCTGGCACGGGTGGGCGTCGTCGGACAGGAGGTTGATGACGGGGACGGCGGCGGGCTCGGCCATCCCGACGAGGTCGGCGTGGGCGAACACCCGGGCGCCGAGCAGGGCGTGGTAGCCGGCCAGGACGCGCGCGATGTCGGCCGGGGTCTCGCGGTCGTTGACGCCGATCTCGTCGGGCCGCACGGAGACGGGGTGACCGCCGAGCTGGATGACGCCCATCTCGCACGAGTGGCGGGTGCGCAGCGACGGCTTGGCGAACAGCAGGGCGACGCCCTTGCCGTGGAGGGGCAGGCCGTGGTCCTGGCGATCGGCCCGGTCGAGGACCTCGACGAGCTCGGGGGCGGCCAGGTCGTCGACGTCGAGGAAATGGCGCACCCGTATCAGCGCCCGTGCTCGGCGAGCACGGCGGCGAGGAGCGAGACGGCCTCGTCGATCTCGTCGTCGGTGACGGTGAGGGGCGGGGCCAAGCGGAGGGCGCTGGGCGTGACCGCGTTGACGACGAGCCCGGCGGCCAGCGCGCCGGCGGCGACGGCCTTGGCGTCGATGCTCTCGGCGAGCTCGGCCGCCAGGAGGAGGCCGAGGCCCCGCACCGCGGTGATGCCGGGGACGGCGAGGAGGGCGGTGGTGAGGCGCTCCCCCTGCTTGGTGGCCAGGGCCGGGGCGTCGAGGGCCTGCATGGTGGCCAGCACGGCCTTGGCCGCGGCGGTGGCCAGGGGCTGGCCGCCGAAGGTGGTGGCGTGGTCGCCGGGCTCGAAGGCGGCGGCCACGTCGGCCCGGGCCCAGCAGGCGCCGATGGGCACGCCGTTGCCGAGCGCCTTGGCCATCGTGACGACGTCGGGGACGACGCCGCTGTGCTGGAAGCCGAACCAGCGGCCGGTGCGACCCAGGCCGGTCTGGACCTCGTCGATCATCAGCAGGATGCCGCGCTCGTCGCACAGGCGTCGCACGCCCTGCAGGTACTCGGGCGTCGCCGGGTTCACGCCGCCTTCGCCCTGCACGGGCTCGAGCAGCACCGCGGCGACGCTGGGATCGAGCACCCGCTCGAGGTCGTCGAGGTCGAGCCAAGTGACGTGGCGGAACCCCTCGGGCAGGGGTTGGAACACCTCGTGCTTGGCGGGCTGGCCGGTGGCGTGGAGCGTGGCGAGCGTGCGCCCGTGGAAGCTGCCGTAGGCGCTCACGACGACGTGGCGGCCCCGGCCGCCGAACTTGCGCGCCAGCTTGATCGCCGCCTCGTTGGCCTCGGCGCCGCTGTTGCAGAAGAACACCTGCCCGCCGGCCGGCGCGCCATCGCCCACGAGCGCGTCGAGCGTCGTGGCCACCTCGGGGCCGGGCAGGGTGCCGAACAGGTTCGAGGTGTGCAGCAGCGTGCGGGCCTGTTCGCTCAGCGCGTCGGCCACGGCCGGGTGGCTGTGGCCGAGGCTCACGACAGCCAGGCCCGAGAGGAAGTCGAGGTAGCGGCGGCCGTCGGTGTCCCACAGCTGCGTGCCGTCGCCCCGGGCGAACGTGACCGGCGGGGCTGCGTACGTCGGCATGAGGGGTGACGTCGTCGTCATGGCTCGCCTTTCGTGACCATCGTGCCGATGCCGGCGTCGGTGAAGAGCTCGAGCAGGACGACGTGGGGCCGGCGCCCGTCGAGGATGTGCGCGCTCCCCACGCCGTGCTCCACCGCGTGGACGCAGGCCGCGATCTTGGGGACCATGCCGCCGGTGAGCGTGCCGTCGTCGATCTTCGCTTGGAGGGCGGCTGAGGACACCCGGCTGATGAGGCTGGCGGGATCGTCGACGTCGTCGAGGAGGCCCTCGACGTCGGTGAGGTAGACGACCTTCTCCGCCGACAGCGCCTCGGCGATGGCGCCGGCCACCGTGTCGGCGTTGATGTTGTAGGCCTGACCGTCGGGTCCCGAGCCGATGGTGGAGAGCACAGGGATGAGGTCCTCGTGCAGCAGGCGTTCGAGGATCGACGGGTTCACCGCCGCGACGTCGCCGACGAAGCCGAGGTCGGGGTTGCGGGCGCTGGCCACGATGAGCCCGGCGTCCTCGCCCGAAAGGCCGACGGCGATCGGTCCGTGCACGTTGATGCTGGCCACGATGTCGCGGTTGACCTTGCCGACGAGCACCATCCGGGCGATGTCGACGGTCTCGGCGTCGGTGACCCTGAGGCCGTCGCGGAACTCGGTCTTCTTGCCCAGCCGCGTGAGCAGCGCCGAGATCTGGGGCCCGCCCCCGTGGACGACGACCGGCCGGATGCCCACAGCCTGCAGGAGCACCACGTCGGCCGCGAACTGCGCCGCCGCCTCGGCGTCGGTCATCGCGTTGCCGCCGTACTTGACGACGACGACGCTCCCGGCGAAGCGCCGGATGTAGGGCAGCGCCTCGACGAGGACGTTGGCCCGCGTCTCGACGTCGATGGGCGCGAGCTCGAAACTCACGACGTGCCCAGATTTTCGTCGATGTAGGCGTGGGTGAGGTCGTTGGTGAGGATCCAGGCCGAGCCGGTGAACACGCCGAGGTCGCAGCGGAGGGTGTACTCGGCGCGGGCGGCGACGGCCGTCGCGTCGGCGCCGGTCGGCGCCCGGCCCTTCGACACGACGACGTCGTCGTAGGCGATCGTGACTGCGTCGACGTCCAGACCGACCCCGCAGCTGCCGAGGTCGGAGAGGACCCGGCCCCAGTACGGGTCGTTGCCGTAGAAGCTGCACTTGACCAGGAGGCTGGTGGCCAGCTTGCGGGCGGCGACCTCGGCTTCGGCGTCGTTGGCCGCGCCGGTGATCTCGATGGTGACGACCTTGGTGTGGCCTTCGGCGTCGGCGGCCATCTGCTTGGCCAGCGACAGGCACGCCTCGGCCAGCCCCTCCCGGAAGGCGACGGGGTCGGCGGGGGCTCCGGTCAGCCCGGAGGCGAGGAGGAGGACGGTGTCGTTGGTGGAGGTGCAGCCGTCGACGACCAGGTGGTTGAAGCTGTCGGCCACCGCCTCGGCCAGCGCGCCGTGTAGGTGCTCGGGCTCGAGCAGGGCGTCGGTCGTGAGCACCGCGAGCATCGTCGCCATGTTCGGGGCGAGCATCGCCGCACCCTTGGCCATCCCGCCGATGGTCCACCCGTCGCCGGTGACGACGACCTCCTTGGGCACCGTGTCGGTGGTCATGATCGCCAGAGCGGCGTCGTGGCCCCCGCTCGCGCTGCGGGCCGGCGCGACCGCGGCGATGCCGGCGGTCACGACGTCGAGGTCGAGCGGGATGCCGATGAGCCCGGTGGAGCAGACGAGCACCTCCTCGGGCGCGCACCCGACGGCGCCCGCCGTCGCCGCGCACATCGCCCGCGCCGCCGCGACGTCGGTGCCGGTGGCGCAGTTGGCGTTCCCGCTGTTGAGCACCACGGCGGCGGCGTGGCCCGACGTGGCGGCAAGGTTGGCGCGCGACACCTCGACGGGCCCGGCGCACGCCAGGTTCTGGGTGAACACGCCGGCCGCCACCACCGGGAGCCCGTCGGCGGTGGCGACGACCGCGATGTCGGCGTTGCCGCTGGCCTTGATGCCGGCGGCCCCGCCGGCGGCCACGAAACCCTGCGCCGCGACGACGCTCACTGGTGCACGCTCACGTTCGTGGCGACCACACGTGTCCGACGACCGGCGGGCACCAGTGAGCGCTCGATGCTCCGCAAGCTCCGCATCGAGACAAGGCGCGATGACATCGGTTTGCTCGCAAGCTCGCTCACGGGTACACCCCGACCATCGGGAGACCCATCGTCTCGTCGAGGCCGAGGGCCAGGTTGGCGCACTGCACCGCGGCCCCCGACGCCCCCTTCACGAGGTTGTCGATGGCGCACAGGGCCAGCACGAAACCCGTCCGCGGGTCGGCCCGGGCGGTGAGGTGGGCCACGTTCGAGCCGAGCGTGGCCTTGGTGGACGGCGAGCGCTCGGACACCACGACGAACGGCTCGCCGGCGTAGGCGTCGGCCAGGCAGGCCAGCACCTCCGCGGTCGTGCTCGAGCCGGCGGGCCGGGCGTAACAGGTGGCGAGGATCCCCCGGTTCATGGGCGCCAGGTGAGGCGTGAACAGCACGGTGGCGCCGCCCAGGTTGTTCTCGATCTCGGGCGTGTGGCGGTGGTCGAGCAGGCCGTAGGCGGTGAAGTCCTCGTCGGTGCCGCAGAACGGGAACTTGTCCCGACCGGCGCCCGAAACGCCGCTCGCCGCGTCGACCACGATCCCCTCGGTGCCGATGAGGCCGGCCCGCACGAGCGGGGCGAGGGCCAGCGACGCCGCCGTCGGGTAGCACCCGGGGGCGGCGATGAGCTCGGCGCCCCGCAGCTGGTCGCGGAACAGCTCGGGGAGGCCGTAGGCGAAGTCGGCGAGGAGCTCTGGCGCGGTGTGCTCCTCCCCGTACCAGCGGCCGTAGTCGGCGGGATCGGGGAGGCGGAAGTCCGCCGCGAGGTCGACGACGTGGGCGACCTTGCCCCGCAGCTCGGGGACGATGGCCTGGCTGTGGCCGTGGGGCAGGGCGAGGAACACGAGGTCGAGCCCGGCGACGTCCGCGACGTCATAGCGCCGGTACGTCAGCGACCCGTAGGCGGCCGTCAGGCTCGGGTAGAGGTCCGCCGCCCGGGTGCCGGCCTGCGAGTCACCGGTGGCGAGGACGACCTCGGCCTCCGAGTGCGACGCGAGGAGGCGAAGCAGCTCTGCGCCGGTGAAGCCCGACCCCCCGATGATGCCGATCCGTGCTCCCATGAGGCCTGCGATAGTACGCGAGCGCCTGCATGGCTATGCAAGTTCGTCCCGCCCCGACCGAACTCGCGGTGGCGGCGGGTTGGAGGCCGGGGTCAGCGTTCGCGGCGGCGGCGTTGCGGCAGGTCGTTCAGGAGGCTGGTGACGATCAGCCACAGGCCGGCGGCGGAGGCGACGACGAACAGGATGATCGCCAGCGGCGGGTAGCCGAACAGCTCGGCCTCGGTCTCGATCCGCATGATCATCGCTGCGCCGATGATCAGGGCGGCGATGACGAGACCCGTGGTGACCCGGTTGGCCAGCTTCTGGATGCCCCGCAGGAGCTCCTTCTCGTCGATGCCCTGCACGTTGAGCGTCAGCTGGCCCTCGGCCAGCGCGTCCATGACCTTGTTCACCCGTCCCGGGAGGCGCTCGACGAACTCCTTCGCGTCCAGCGCGGAGGAGAGGAGGTTCCCCGGCGACACGCCCCGCAGCATCTTGCGCTGCATGATCGAGGCCACCTCGTCCTGCATGGCCGCCATCGGGTCGAACCCTGGATCGAGCCGGCGGGCGATCTGGTCGAGGTTGAGCAGCGCCTTCCCGATCATCGTGAGCTCGGGCGGTGGCCGGAGCCCGCAAGCGCCGGCCGCTCGTGTGAGCTCGCCGACGACGCGCCCCGTCTCGATCTCACCGAGCGACGCGTACTGGTACCGGAGGACGAGCGTGTTGATGCTGCGCCGGAACCGGTCGGCGTCGAAGTCCCGGGCCGGGGCGCCGATGGAGACCAACACGTCGGCGACCTGGTCACCCCGGCCCTCGCTGACCGCCAGCAAGAGCCGGATGAGCGAGTCCTGCAGGTCGGGCGACAGGCGGGCGACCATGCCGAGGTCGATCAGGGCGAGGCGGCCGTCGTCGGTGAGCAGCACGTTGCCGGGATGGGGGTCGGCGTGGACGAAGCCGTTCTCGAGGATCTGCTGGAGGTAGGCCCGGAACAGCACGTCGACGAGGTCGCCGGCATCGACCTCGGTGAGGGCGAGCGGACCGAGCGACGCGATGTTGCGGCCGGCGACGAGCTCCATGGTGAGCACGGTCGACGTCGTGTAGCTGTCGACCGGCTGGGGCACGACCAGCGCGTCGTGGCCGGCGAGGTGCTCGCCGAGGAGGCGGAGGTGCGCCGCCTCCTGTCGGTAGTCGAGCTCGGCGGCGATCGACGCCTTGAACTCGCCGACCATATCGCCGAACCCGAACTGTCGTCCGGTCTTGGTGTGGCTGTCGACGAAGCCGGCGAGCTCCTCGATGACCTCCATGTCGTCGCGCACCCGCTCCCGCACGCCGGGGCGTTGCACCTTCACGGCCACGGCGCGCCCGTCGCGCAGCACGGCGCGGTGGACCTGTCCGAGCGACGCCGCGGCCAGGGGCTCGTGGTCGAAGGACTGGAACGCCTTGGAGATCCGGGCGCCGACCCCCTCCTCGACGATGCGCTCGACATCGGCGAAGCTGAACGGATCGACATCGTCCTGCAGCCGGGCGAGGGCATCGAGGTACGGCACCGACAGCAGGTCGGACTGGGTGGACAGCAGCTGCCCGAGCTTCACGAACGTCGGGCCCATGGCCTCGAGGTCGGCGGCGAGCTTCTCGGCGTCGGCGACGACGGCGT
>JACDCH010000226.1 GCA_013694495.1 Acidimicrobiia bacterium
CCCAGACCCCCAGCGCCTCCGGCGCCCGACGGGTGCGTCGCCACGCGGTTGCGACGCGGCCGTTGGGCGCAATCCGTCCGCAGGTCCTGAGCCCCCTCGAAGCTCGACGTCGCCTCCCGGCGCTACCGGGGGGCGACGGCGGCGGCGTAGACGGCCTCGAAGGAGTGGGCCATCGTCTCGCAGGCCTCGGCATGGTCCGTGTCCTGCATCGGCTCAGCCGCTCGGGTGCGCCACCGTCCAACCGCCGCCAGCGCCGCGCTCTGGACCTCGGTGGGGCCGGCCGTGTCGCCGAGGGCGACGCGCGCCGGCAACGGATGGTCGACCCGGAGCACGCGCTCCATCTCGGCCCGCTCGTCGGGGCTGAAGGCGACGGTGCCGGAGAGCACGAGGTGGGCGAGGCGCAGCTGGCTGAAGTCGAGCACGGAGCTCTCGACCCGCTCGACCTCGGCGTCGAGGTGCCGACCGGTGGCGGGATCGTCGATCGTGAGGCGCCGGGCCAGCTGGCGCAGGGCGCCCAGCGCGGCGCGCGCCTGCAGGACGCGAGCCCTCGGCAGGAACCGCTCAGCGATCAGCGCCCGGAGGCCGGCGAGGCCCGAGTACGTCACCAGGAGGCGTGCCATGTCGGGGCCGGTGGCGCACCGACCGGCCTGGATCTCGTGCACGACGAGCCGCAAGCCGTACAGCCCGAGGCGATCCAGGAGCGCCCGGCGGAGCTCGAGGGTGAGGTCGCTGCTGGCGGGGTCGCAGAAGCCGTCGGCCGACAGCAGCATCCGCTCCAGGACCGCAGGATCGGTGGCCGCCAGGGTGCGGAGGGCGCCCGCTTCCTCCTCCCGCAGGGTCAACCCGGTCTCGGCCAGCAGGCCGGCGATCGGCACCACGTCGGTGCACAGCGATCGCACCACCGGATCGCTCTGGTACCGACCGGCGATGCGGGCCGCGGATCCCATCGCGTCGAGGCGGCAGGCGCCGATCTCGTCGGCCCGGGAGAGCACGGACACGGCGTTGATCGGCGACGCCGCGGACACGGACCGGTCGAGGAAGGCGCCCAGGAACTCCGAGTCGCGCCGGTGGAGGTGGCGCATCAGGTAGATGACCGCGTCGGCGTCGCTGGGCCGGTCCTCGCCCATCGCCAGGAATTCCCGGGTGCGCAGCGAGTTGCTGTCGTCGATCGACGCCAGGCCGGGGGTGTCGATGAGCGTCACGTCCCGCAGCGCGCTCGACGGCCACGTGACGACGATCCGCTCGACCGCGGCCGGGTCGAGCCCGGCGAGCTCGATGCGTAGCGCCCCGTCGGCCCGGTTGAACGGGAGCGGCTGCTCGGTCCCGTCGCGTCGAACGGCGCGCACGTCGTAGGTCACGCCGTCCTGGTACCAGGTCACCAGCTTCGTGCACTCGCCCGCGTCAGTGGCTGCCAGGCGTTCGCCGACGAGGGCGTTCAGCAGCGTCGACTTGCCCGCCTTGACCCGCCCGGCGATGGCGACCCGCAGCGGCCCGTCGAGGCGGGCCCGGATCCGTTCGACCTCGACCGCCCGGTTGGTGCCGGCGACCAGCCCGACCGCCAGATCGCACAGCGCGACCACCTGCCCGACGCCGCTCCCCGCCCCATTCATGTCGGTGCCCCGACGGTGGGATCGAGCTGCGCTCGGTGCTGGGCCAGTTGGTCCCGGAACACCGTCAACTCGCTGGTGCGGGTGGCTCGATCGGCGTCGTCGCGGGACAGAGCCTCGGCCGCCGACCGGGCGGCCTCGGCGTAGGTGCGGTGCAGCTCCGCGATCCGGTCCGTGAACTCGTCGCGGATCGCCCGCTGCACGGTGCGCAGGACCTCGCCGATCGTGTTGCCCACCTCGAACTGGACATCGTCCGCGAATTGCCTGGCGTTGGTTCGGGCCAGCTGCCGGCGCTGGGCGATCTTGCGCTTGTGGGCGTCGACCAGCTGCATGCCGGCGAAGACGGCGCCGAGCCCGAGCGTGACCGGGTTGGATGCCACGATCACCCCGATGCCGGCCGGGAGGAACTGGCCCATCATCCCGAACATGATGATGCCGCTCTGCGCGCCGCGGAGCCCGGTCAGGGCCTCGGCCAGAACCTTGCCGCCGCGGCTCGCCTTCACGTCGATGGGCTTGCCCGACCACAGGGTGGTGACATCGAACGCTTGCTGGACGCCGGGGAGGGACACGTCGCCGACGTCCTCCGCCAACAGGTCGAGCACGGCGTCGCGGATGGTGGCCGCGCCCGTCTCGATGCTCACGAACGCGTCGGCGACCGTCGCCGCGACCTGGCCCTGCAGGCCCCGGCCGATGTCGTCCCACTCCTGGGCGGTCTTGAGCGCCTCGATCTCGTCCTCGACGTTCCGGAGGACCTTTCGCATCGCGTCGCGGAAGCGGTAGGTCACGTCGTTCGACAGGTCCGTGATCCGGTCGCCGACCAGGATGGTCCAACGCGCCCCTGGGCCGCGCACGTGCTCGAGCCGCCCGGTCGCGGCCTCGGCCGCGGCGGCCACGGCGGCGCCTCGGGTCGGATCGGTGAGAGCCTCGAGCTCGCCCTGCACCGAGGGCTCGAGCTGGTCCAGGGCCCCGATCGCCTCGGTGGCGGCCCGCCGGCCCGCGAGGTCCTTGGCGGGGGCGACGACGTCACCGTCGAGCTTGGCCAGGAGGAGCGGGAAGCCGCTCTGCTCGTCGAGTAGCAGGTCGTCCCGTTCCCTGGCGGTGGTCCGCAGCTGCGCCGACACCGCGACCATCGGCCCGCCGGCGTCCACCCGCGCCAGGTGGGCGACGTCGAGCGCTTCGATGTCGCGCCAGGCGCCGTGGAGGTCCGTCTTGGTCAGGGCGAAGACGACGTTCGGGCACGCTTCACGGGCCTGGGCGAGGAACTCGACCTCGGGCGCCGACAGCTCGGCGGACGCATCGCTGACGAAGATGAGGCCGTCGGCGAAGGGGAGGAACGCGAGCGTGGCGGCGGCGTGGCCGGCTCCGAGCCCCCCCATGCCCGGGGTGTCGACGAGCACCAGCCCGCTCGCGAGGAGGGGGCTGGGCACGGCGATCTCGACCCGCTCGACCCCTTTCGCGTTGTCCGGGTTCCCCGCCTCGGTGACCCAGTCGGCCAGCGAGGCCGGGTCGACCGCCTCGACCACGAGCTGGCCGCCCTCGCGCCGGCGGACCTGGACCCCGAGCTCCTCGCCGTAGCGGATCAGGGTGATCGCCGATGTGGCGAGGTCGTCGTCGACCGGGCACACGGCCTGGCCGATCAGGGCGTTCACCAGCGAGCTCTTGCCCTGCTTGAACTCGCCCACGACGCACACGATCGTCGCCGGCCGGCTCGCTCGGGCGGCGGCGATCCGGAGCCGGGCGGCAAGGTCCTCGCGGTCGAGCGCATCGGCGGTCTCGGCGAGCCCGGCGGCGGCGCGCGCCAGGTCGGCGGCGGCGGCAACCACGGCGTCGACCATCCGCCTCGGTCTACCCCCCGCAGCCTCGGGAGAATTCCCAGTTCTCTCCCGGGGCCGGCCGGGCGGCCACCGACCGGGGTTACGTTCCGCTGATGGCAGGTGGTTATGCGCTCGGCATCGATCTCGGAACCACCTACTCAGCGGCGGCGGTGGCGCGGGGTGAGGTGGTCGAGGTCTGCACGCTGGGCGCCACGGCGCCCCAGATCCCGTCGATCGTCGTGCTCCGCGACGACGGCGAGATCCTCACCGGCGAAGCAGCCGAACGCCGCGCCGTGGGCGAACCGGCGCGAACCGCTCGCGAGTTCAAGCGCCGTCTCGGCGATCCGGTGCCCGTGATCGTCGGCACCACGCCCTACGGGGCGGAGGCGCTGATGGCCCACCTGCTGCGGGCCATCGTCCAGCAGGTCACCGAGCGCGAGGGTTCGGCCCCCGACGTGGTCGTCCTCACCCACCCGGCGAACTACGGCGAGTACAAGACCGGCCTGCTGCGCGAGGCGGCCCGGCTCGCCGGCGTCGATCTGGGAGGGCTCGTCCTGGTCAGCGAGCCGGCGGCGGCGGCGGTGGCCTACGCCCGCCAGCAGCGGGTCGAGGCGGGCGAGGTCGTCGCCGTCTACGACTTCGGCGGCGGCACGTTCGACGCCGCCGTCGTGCGCAAGGGGGAGTCGGGCTTCGAGGCGATCGGCAGCCCCGAGGGCATGGAGCGCCTCGGTGGCATCGACATCGACCAGGCCGTGCTGGCCCACGTGGACACCGCCCTCGGCGGGCTCGTGTCGGCGGCTGATCCGGCCGATCCGCAGGTTCGCGCCGCCCAGGCCCGCCTCCGCGACGAGTGCCGGCGGGCGAAGGAAGCGCTGTCCACCGACACGGACACGTCCATCCCGGTGTCGCTCCCCGGCGTCCAGACCGAGGTCCGGTTGACCAGGGACGAGCTCGAGCTGATGGTTCGGCCCCGGCTCGCCGAGACCGTCGCGGCCC
>JACDCH010000289.1 GCA_013694495.1 Acidimicrobiia bacterium
CGACCGAGGGTGGCGGCGAGCTCGGGAGTCGAGCTGCTCGTGACGGCCTCCAGCAGAACGAGGTCGATGTCGTCGCCGAGGACGGCGGCCACGGTGAGGCGGTGGTCGATGCCGTCGCGGCCGGGCAGCCGTGCCAGCCGGTGCAAGCGGCGGCGGGCGAGGGCCTCCGCAGCGGGCGAGACGACGGCCACCGCGCCCTGGGCAAGGCGGGCGGGGTCGGCCTCGCGCACGACCTCGAGGGCGAAGCCGGGGTTGCCGCCGGTTGCCGCGGCCAGCTCGTCGACCAGGGCCCGGCCGGGGGTGAAGGCCGTCTCGCGCTGGATGACCGCCGCGAGCTCGTCGGCGGGCAGGCCGAGGAGGCGGACGACCGTGGCCCAGGTGTCGTCGCCGAGGGCCGGCTCGTCCTCCGGCTCCTCCCGCTCGGCCACCAGGAGCAGGGCGTGCACGACGGGGCGGTCGGCTACGAGGTTGCGCAGCACCGCCCGGGAGGCGACGTCGAGGTTGGCGGCGTCGTCGATGAGGAGGGCGACGGGGCGCACCGCGGCCTGCCAGGCCAGCAGACGGCGAAACCCGTCGGCCACGCGGTGGATGTCGAGGTGCACGACCCGACCGGCCGGCACCGGTTCGTCGCCGTGGCGCAGCTCGGGGGCGAGCGCCAGGACGGCTTCGGCGTCGAAGCGGAGGCCCTCGGCCAGGGCCTCGGGCCCGTGCCCCTCCGCGAGGGTCCGCACGAGGCGGGCGATCGGGTTGAGCGGGGGCGCAGCGGCGTCGCCCCGGGTGCGGGCCACCCGCCCGCCGTCTCCGATGACGGCTCCAGTGATCGCACCCAGCAGCGCGCTCTTGCCGATGCCGGGCTCCCCTGTGATCCGCACCGCCTGGAGCCCGTCCGAGGCCGCCACCCGCCAGCGCGCCGCGATCGTGCTCAGCTCCCGGGCCCGGCCCGGCAGGAAGCCCTGGGCGGCAGCCCACGGATCGGCGTCAAGCACGTTGCGTGGTGTAGCACCCGCACGGGTGGCTGCCCTCCTGTCTGGCAGAATTGGTGCCGTGGCGGCCGACAGGGAACTGCGGGGTGATGTCGTCACCGCGCCCGAGGTCCGGTCCGGGTCCGAGGGCGAGCTCGTGCTCGACCTGTGGTGGTCGGGCCAGTCGGTCGACGCGGTCGAGGCCACCCTCCACGGGCTGGCCGGAGCCCGCCTCGCTCTCGAGGGCGGCCGCGCCGTCGTGCGCCCCGGGCTCCGGCGCCGCGTCGTCGGCGCGCTGCGCCTGCCGGCGGGGCTGACGCCGGGGCGCTACGACCTCGCCGTCGAGCTCCGGTGCCAGCTCGACGTCGACGTCGTCCTGCTCATCCCGGTCACCGTCCAGGTGATCGCGCCGCCGGCCCCGACGGTGCGGGTCGAGCGGGTCCGGCTACGAGGCGGGCAGGGCCGCTGCAACGTCGTGATCGACAACCCCAACGCCGAACCGGAGCGGGTCGCGCTCACCGCCGCCGGCCGCCGCCTGCGCTTCCGCTTCGAGCCGCCGGTGGTCGAGGTCCCCGCCCATGGCACGGCCAAAGCCCGCCTCTGGGTGCGCTCGGGCGGCCGCCGCGGGCGGTTCGTCGTCACCGCAGCCACCGCCACGACCCAGTCGACGGCGGCCGCCACGGTCCGCAGCCGGCGCGACGGGGCGATCGCCCTGGTCATCGTGGCGGTGCTGCTGGCCGTCCTGTCCGCCATCGGCTCGCCCACCACCGGGCTGTCGCGGGAGAACGGGCTCAGCGCCTTAGGCGGCGGCCTGGCCAGCGCGCCGATCGCCAACCACGCGCTGTCCGACTTCGAGGAGGACCTGCTCGAGGCCCAGGGCGCGGTGCCCACCACGATCCCGCCGCCGTCGGCGTCCGACGTCCCCGTCGTGATCGGCGCCGACGGCCTCCCCGTCGACCCCGCCACGGGCAGCGGCATCCCCGACGACGACGCCGGCGCCGTGTTCGACCCGAACGCGCCGCCCGTGGTCGTCAACACCTGCACCGGCGAGGCGGCCAGCGGCCCCACCGTCCGCGGGCAGGTCGTGGCCGACGCGCCCGCGGTCGTCGCCGTCCGCCGGGCGGGCGAGGCGCGGGAGTCGGCGGCCACCGCCCTGGCCGACGACAAGGGCGACTTCGAGGTGTGCGGCCTCCCCGCCGGCGACTACCTGGTCGAGGCCCGGGCCGAGGGCTACAACACCCTGGTCGTGTCGGTGCCGGTGGCCCGGACCGACGTCGACCTCGGGCCGCTGCGGCTCCAGCCGGGGGCGGCCACCGTGCTCGGCACCGTGATCGGGCCCGGCGGACCCGTCGAGGGCGCGCTGGCCGCCATCGAGCTCGACGGCGTCGAGGTCGGCTGGGCCCGGACCAACGTCGACGGCGAGTTCCTCGTGCTCGGCGTGCCGGCCCCGGCCAACGCCGTGCTCCTCGTCGAAGCGGTCGGGTTCCTGCCTGCCGAGCGGCCGGTGTCGGTCCGCGTGCCCGACCGGCTGCGCATGCCGGCGATCATCCTCCAGCAGTCTGCGTAGCCGCCGGCGCCGCGCGGGCGCTCAGCGCGGTTTGGCGTTCGGGCCGCGCGGCGGGTTCCGGGC
>JACDCH010000304.1 GCA_013694495.1 Acidimicrobiia bacterium
AAAGAACGGTGGGGGTCAGGCCAGGTCGGCCTTCCGGTACATCGTGACCACGGCGGCACCGCCGAGGCCGAGGTTGTGCTGGAGGGCGATGGCGGCGCCGTCGACCTGGCGGGCGTCGGCCTCGCCCCGCAGCTGCCAGCTCAGCTCGGCGCATTGCGCCAGGCCGGTGGCACCCAGCGGGTGGCCCTTGGAGATCAGCCCGCCGGACGGGTTGACCACGACCTTGCCGCCGTAGGTGACGGCACCCGAGTCGATGAGCTCGCCGGCGCCGCCCTCGGCGCACAGGCCGAGGGCCTCGTAGGTGATCAGCTCGTTGGCGCTGAAGCAGTCGTGGAGCTCGATGACGTCGACGTCGTCGGGGCCGTAGCCCGACTGCTCGTAGACGCGGCGAGCGGCCTCCTTGGTCATGTCGTAGCCGACCAGCTTCATGTCGGAGCCCTCGTCGAACGACGAGGCGTAATCGGTGGTCATGGCCATGCCGATGATCTCGACGGCCTTGGCCTCGAGGCCGTTGTCGCGCACGAAGCGCTCGCTGGCCAGGACGGCGGCGCCGCTGCCGTCCGACGTCGGGCAGCACTGGAGCTTCGTGAGCGGGTCGTGCTGCATGGGCGACGCCATGATCTCGTCGAGCGTGTACACCTCGCGGAACTGGCTGTACGGGTTGTTGGCCGAGTGGCGGTGGTTCTTCTCGCCGATCCGGCCGAAGCTCTCGGCCTTCACGCCGTAGCGCTCCATGTACTCCCGGCCGGCGTTGCCGAACATCTGCGCCGCCGGCGGGCCCGTCTCGTAGCCCCGCTTGGCCACCATGGCCTCGAGGTGCTTGTCCATCGGCACGGTGCGGTCGACGTACTTCACGCCGAGCGAGCCCTTCTCCATCTTCTCGAAGCCGAGCGCCATGCCGCAGTCGACGATCCCGCCCTCGATCAGCTGCTTCATGAGGTGCAGCGCCGACGACCCCGTCGAGCAGTTGTTGTTGACGTTGACGATCGGGATGCCGGTGAGGCCGAGGCCGTAGATGGCCCGCTGCCCGGCCGTCGAGTCGCCGTAGCAGTAGCCGACGGCGGCCTGCTCGACCTGCTCGTAGCGGACGCCGGCGTCGGCGAGGGCGTTCTCGCCCGACTCCTTCGCCATGTCCGGGTAGTCCCAGTCCCGGGAGCCCGGCTTCTCGAACTTGGTCATGCCCACACCGACGACGAACACCTTGTTGCCCATGGGCGCATCGTTGCACGCCGCGTGCAACAACCTCAACCGAGCGGCTGCGTACGCTCGCAGACCTCTGGCGAAGGGAGCCGCCATGGCCGTGCACACCTGCCCACGCTGCGAGCTGCGCTTCGAGCGCGAGAACGAGGTGGCCGACCACCTCGTCAGCGACCACGGGGCCGACCCCGACGCGCTCCGGTCCCGCCTGCGCCACGACCCACCGGCCGAGGGCAAGTCCGCCGGCGGCAACCCGCCCGCCGGCTGACCACCGGGCCGCCAACATGGCGGCGTGCTGCCCATCCGCCTGACGTTCGCCCTTTTCGGCATGTTCTGGGGCACGTGGGCCGTCTCGGCGTTCGACATCCAGCGCTTCCTCGGCCTGAGCGAGAGCCAGCTCGGGCTCCTCGTGGCCGCCACGGTGGCGGGCACCACCGTCAGCAACGTGATCGGTGGCACGCTCGCCGAGCGACGCGGCGCGCAGCGGGCCATCGTGATCGCCCTCGCGGTGTGGGGCCCCCTGGTGGTGGTCGTCGCGCTCCTGCCCACGCCGGGCCCGTGGATGGTCGGCTTCCTCGCCGTCGTCGCCGCCGGCGGCCTGCTCGACGTCATCGTGAACATCGCCTCCGCCGGGATGCTCGTCGGCCGGCCTGGTCGCCTGCTCCAGGTGCACGCGTCGTACAACGGCGGCGCGGTGGTCGGTGCGGCGGTGGCCGGTCTGGCCCTCGCCGTCGATGACGACCTGTGGCGGCTGCCCTGGGCCCTCGTCGGCGGGTCGGCGGTCGTGCTGGCGGTGGTCGTTGCCCGGCGTCCCGGTTGGGTCCCGGCGGTGACCACCGGCGACCACGTGACGCTGCGCGACGCCGCCTCCGAGCTCCGGCGCAGCGGGCTCCTGCGGCTGGCGGTGGTGTTCACGTTCGGTGCCGCGGTGGAGGGCGGCATCGGCACGTTCGGGGTGCTGTACCTCCGCGACCGGCTCGACGTGGCCGTGCTCGCCGGGGCCGGCGCGTACGTCGCCGGCCAGGGCCTCGCCACCATCACCCGCTCCGTCCTCGGTCGCACCGACCAGCGGGTGGCCGGCACGCGGGCGGCCAAGGCGGGCCTGCTGCTCGCCGCGACCGGTCTCGCCCTCGAGGCGGCCACGGACATCCCGGCCGTCGCGGCCATCGGGCTCGCCGTCGCCGCCATCGGCGTCGCCACGTACTGGCCGTTGCTGTCGGCTGTGGCGAACGGCGCATCCGACCGGCCGGGCCTGGCGGTCGGGGGGGTGTCGGCCGCCGGCTACCTCGGCTTCCTCCTCGGCCCCGTCGTGGTGGGCGCGGTCGCCGACGGCTTCGGCCTGCGG
>JACDCH010000305.1 GCA_013694495.1 Acidimicrobiia bacterium
CAGGCGATCCGAGCGGGGGCGTCGGCAACGTCGAGGGCGGTGAGGGCGACGCCGGCACCGGCGACGGCACCGAGTCCGAGGACGGCGAGGGCGGTGGCGCCGGCAGCGGCGACGGCAGCACCGGCGACGACGCCGACACCGGCGGCTGAGCGACCGGGTCGAGCATCGCGCTCAAGTGAGGCGGCTGCCGTCGAGCCTGGGTTCGTCGACGAGGGTGAAGCGGGCCGTTTTCGGTTCCTCTGTGTGCAGTTGGTCGGTGTGCGAGAACGTTCGGCGGTCCGGCCGACGGGACGTGAGTACTCGGTACTCATCGTCGCCGCGACCACACTCATGCGGCCCGGATGTGACACGCCTGTCAGCTATGGTCCCGGCGCCCGCCCACGGCGACAGGGGGAACCGGTGGTCGCGATCATGCAAGGGATCCGCGTGCTCGAGGTCGCGTCGTGGACGTTCGTGCCGATGGCGGGCGGGGTGCTGGCCGACTGGGGCGCCGACGTCCTCAAGATCGAGCACCCCGAGACCGGCGACCCCCAGCGCGGCCTCATCTCCTCCGGGCTGATCCCGAGCGGCGTGGCCAACTTCGCCATCGAGGTGCCCAACCGGGGCAAGCGCTCGGTCGCGATCGACCTCACCACCGACGACGGCCACCAGGCGCTGCTCGACCTGGCGGCGACGTCGGACGTGTTCCTCACCAGCATCCTCCCCGAGGCCAGGGCGAAGCTCCGGATCGACCTCGACGCCATCCGCGCCGTCAACCCCGACATCGTCTACGTGCGCGGCTCGGCGAACGGCCAGAAGGGCCCCGAGGCCGGGCGCGGCGGCTACGACGCGTCCACGTTCTGGGCCCGGGGCGGGGCGGCCGACATCTGCACGCCGGCCTCGGTCGAGTACCCCGTCCCACCGCCGGGCGGGGCGTTCGGCGACGTCCTCGGCGGCCTCACCATCGCCGGCGGCATCTCGGCCGCGCTGCTGCACCGCGAGCGCACCGGCGAGGCGCTCGTCGTCGACTGCTCGCTCCTGGCCATGGGCGCGTGGGCGACGTCGTTCTCCCTCGCCGCGGCCGCCGCGTTCGGTCTCGACCGCATGCCGATGGGCGTGCGGGAGCAGAACGCCAACCCGCTCGTGAACACGTACAAGACGGGCGACGGGCGCTTCCTGTCGCTCGTGATGATGCAGTCCGACCGCTTCTGGCCGGAGCTGGTCACGACCGTGGGCCGGCCCGAGCTGATCGACGACCCGCGGTTCGTCGACGCCGCGGCTCGGGCCGAGAACAAGGCGGCGTGCTACACGGTGCTCGACGAGATCTTTGCCAGCCGCCCGCTGGCCGAGTGGCGGGTGGTACTGGCCGACACCGAGGGCGTGTGGGCCGCGGTGCAGACCCCCGGCGAGGTGCTGGTCGATCCGCAGATCGTGGCCAACGGGCAGGTGCGCGACGTCGTCGGCGCCGACGGCTCGCAGTTCCGCCTGCTGGCCCCGCCGCTCACGTTCGACGAGACGCCGCCCGACCTCGGCCGGGGGCCCGACCTGGGCGAGCACACCGACGAAGTCCTCACCGAGCTCGGCTACGACACCGACAAGCTCATCGACCTCAAGATCAAGGGCGCGATCCTCTGAACCCGAGCCTCCGGCGCGGCCTCCGGCGCGCGTGGCTCGCACCGCTGCTCGTGGTCGCGCTCCTCGGCTGCGCGGAGGACCCGAACCCGCCGGCGGGGGGCGGCTCGCCCGAGACGGCAGCGCCGGGGCTGGACGGGACCGCGGCGACAGGCGAAGGGTCGGAACCGACCGCGTCTGATTCGACGGGCACCGACGGGACGGCGACGACGGCCACGACCGTGGTGGCCCCGCCCGTCGTCGAGTCGACGTTCGGATCGCTCGACGAGCTCGCCGTGCGGCTCGACTGCACCCGGATCGCGTTGGACGAGCTCGACACCGCCGGCACGTTCGGGCCGGAGAACCGCAGCGCGGCGGCGACATGCACCTTGGGAGGCGGCGCCGCCTCCCTGGCGCTGTTCGCCGACACGGAGCGGCGCGACGCCTGGATCGCGCAGGGTCGCGAGTTCGGCTGCGACGCAGCACGCGAGCTCGACATCCCGTCGTTCCACTTCGCGGTCGGGGCGAACTGGGCGGTGGAGCCCGCCGACATCACCGACCTCGCCGCGACCGAGACGATCGCAGCCACCCTCGGGGGCACGGCCCGCACCATCGACTGCTAGTGGTCCCGCTCGTGGTCCCGCTCGCAAGTCATGCCGGGTATACAACGGCCCCGAACGCCGCTCGCTGCGTCCTCGACCTTGACTGGGCGGGTCCCAGCCTGCTGCCTGCGTCCTTGCGAGCGACGCCCAGTGCTCGCCGAATACACCGACGAACCCACGAGCGGGACCACTAGCCGACGGCGCGTCGGGAGCTCCTCGGAGGGCCTCGATGCAAGCTCGTCGGCCCCCCGAGGAGAACTGGCCGGGCTCAGCCGAGGGCGAGCTCCGGGGCGGCCCGGGTGAGCAGGCCGCGCAACCCGGCGACGGTGAACACCCGCTCGACCGCCGGTGAGACGTTGAGCATCCGGAGCCCGTCGATGGCCCGAACGCGGTGCGGGAGGTGGAGCAGCCACTGGATGCCGGTGGAGTCACAGAACACCACCGCGCTCGCGTCGACGAGGACGCGACGGAACGGCGCTTCGACGGCGAACGACGCCAGGGCGCGGTCGAGGTGGGTGATCGCCCCGAGATCGAGCTCGCCGGCCAGGGTGATGAAGAGGTCGTCACCGACCGTGCCGGCGACCACGACGGGATCTTCCCAGCGCATGGGCCTCGGCCCCCCAGCTTGTCGACTTCCGATGCACCCGCGCGGTCTGGAGGTGACGGATCGGCGAGGAGGAAAAGTACAACGCCGTGTTCACCCTCGCTAGGGGGACGGGTGATTTCAACCATGCGGGTGAGTGTCGATCCGCGCCGGTTGACCCGGTCGTCCTACGGTGCTCAGCATGGGCCTGGCCGACGAGATCCGAGAGGGCCTGGAGCGGGTGGCCGAGGAGAGCCCGGGCGTGCTCGCCCGCCGGGTCGGCGAGATCCCGTCCCCCGAGGAGCTCCTGCAGACGGCCCTACGGGCGACGGCGAAGCTCGGCGAGTACCTCGTCGCCGTCGGGATCGTCGTCGACGCCCTCACCGACGTCATGACCGAGGACCCCGCCGTCGAGCAGCGCCTGCGCGAGGCGCTCGAGCGGCGCCGACGGGCCGCCGGCAACGGCTAACGAGTGAGACGGTCGCGGCTCACGCCGAGTTGCGAGGGCGAAACGCCTCGAACCCGCCGGTGTGACGGCCGCCAGGCGACGTCGATGTCGTCGGAGCGCCCTGCGCATCGCCGACGGTCCCTTCGTCGGGCGGGAGCGGGCGGTCGCCGCTCTGCCGGCGCTTCCTCGACGTGCGCGCGGCCATGATCCGCAGCGAACCGAGCGAGACCCCGACGTAGGCAGCGCCCTGGGCGACGCAGCTGGCACACACGACGGTCAGGGTAGGCGCCGTGGGTCGTCGCGCTCGTCCGGCCCGAAGTCGTCCCAGCTCGGTGCGCTCGGTTCGGGCGCCGGCGCGGGCGCCGGCCGGGGCCCTCGCGAGGGAGCGGGGGCCCGTGGCGCGCTGCCGCGGGTGACGACGAGCGCGGCGAGGCCGGTGGTGATCGGCACCGAGGCGACGAGACCGATGCTCCCGACGAGCGCCCGAACGACCTCGACCGCGATCGACTCCCCAGTGAGCACGTCGCCGAGGCGTTGGTCGGCGGTGCGGAACAGCAGCAGGAGCGGTAGGGACGCGCCGGCGTAGGCGAGCACGAGCGTGTTGACCGTCGACGCGACGTGGTCGCGACCGATGCGGAGCCCGGCGCGGTAGAGGGACCGCGCACTGCGGTCGGGGTCGCTCTCGTGGAGCTCCCACACGGCGGACACCTGGGTGACCGTGACGTCGTCGAGCACGCCGAGCGCGCCGATCACGAGGCCGGCGAGGAGGAGCCCGCGGAAGTCCAGGTTGCCGCCAAAGGCCTGGAGGAAGCCGACCTCCTCGCCGGTGAGCCCGGTCACGTGCGTCAGGTCGATGAAGACGACCCCGAGCAGGCACGTGAGCAACAGGCTGGCAAACGTGCCGAGGACGGCGACGGTCGTGCGCTCCGACACGCCGTGCGCCAGGTAGAGGGCGACGAGGGCGATGAGCGACGTCCCCGTGAGCGCGACGGCGAGCGGTGGTTCGCCTGCCAGGAGCGCAGGTAGCACGAACCCGATCAGCACCACCAGGCTGATGACCACACCGACGACGGCGAGCAGCCCCCGCCACCGACCCAGCGCGACGACGGCGGCGACGAACGCCAGGCCGAGCACGAGCATGGGGTTGCGGCGCTGGAAGTCGGCGAACTGGAACTGCACGCCGCTGGGCGCGTCGGCGTCGTAGAAGAGCACGACGTCGTCGCCGTCGTTGATCTTGGCGCCGCCGGCATCGAGGGGCAGCTCGAGCGAACCGGTCTCGCCTGCAGGCGTGCCGCTCGTGACCGTGAAGTCCACCTGGTCGCAGGCGAACTGCCCGGGGGTCTGCGAGAACGAGCAGTCCTCCGTGACGGACGCCGTGATCGTGGCGTTCACCCGTTCGCCGAAGAACTGCTCGCCGTCGACGACCGGGTCGGAGCCCTCGGGCCAAAGGACGACGAGGCCGACCAGGGTGGCCGCCGCCACGGCCAGCACGGCGCCGAGCAGGATCCGTCGGCTCGCCAGCGCGTGCAGCCGGTCCGGCAGCGGGCGGTCGTCCTCGTGATCGTGGCTGTGGCTGTGGCGGTCGCGGGGGCCGGCGGTCACCGTTCGAGTATCACCGCCGGCGGCGCCCCAGTCGTGGCTTTCCGTCAGGCCGGCGTCGGGGCGGGGTCGTCCGGCACGAGCGTCGCGGCACGGGGCTGGTGGTCCTCGGTGATCCTGGTCGCGACGTCGGTCACCTTGATGTTGAGCCCTCGCCGACCTCGGCCTCGAACCGGATGCTTCGCTGCTGCTCCGTCACACGATGTCCTCGGCGACGTCGCGCAGCTTGCGGTTCTCCCGTTGGGACGCCAGCCGGAGGATGTCGAAGGCGGCGTCCGGGCCGATCTTCGACTGGGCCATCACGACCCCCGAACACCCCGCCCGTCAGGCGAAGAGGTCGCCGAGACCGCTCAGGTGGAGGATGCGTTCGACGGCCGGCGACGCGGAGACGAGCCGCACCGCCACGTTCTGCTCCTGGGCCCGGGCCCGCAGGTGGAGGAGGCACGAGATCCCCGTCGAGTCCATGAACTCGACCTCGGCGAGATCGAGGTCGATCTCCTCGCCGCCATCGAGCGCCTGCCCGAGGTGCTCCTCGAGCGTGTCGCACGTGCCCATGTCGATGTCGCCGGCGGCGGCGATCGTCGTGGTGCCGCCGACGCTGCTCATCGTGACGGTCAAGGCCTGGTCGTCGGTCTCCACCCGCGGCGCTCCTGCTCGCAACTCGACGACCCCGGCTGCTCGAGGTCCCGACGAACGTACCGCCTCCCGCCGGAATTTCGCGTGCGGGTGCGCTGCCCGCACGCGCCGACCGGAGCGTGCCAGCAGGACGGACCCCGCCGGCCATCCTTCTGCCTCTGCTGGATCAAGGGATGAGCGCCGGGCCCTGACGTCGGTGCGCGCCGATCCACCGGCCGGGCGCAGACACAGTCACCCGGAGCGCTCCGCCGGGAGCGGCGGACCCGAGCCCGTAGGTCGCTTCGGGTGTGTAAGGTTCTTTTGTCCATCACGGGGGGCCAGACATGCTCAAGAAGCTGGTGACGCTTAGCTGCATCGCCCTCGCCGTGCCCACGGTCGCGGGCGCCAGCCCCGCTACCGCCAAGCCTACGAGCGGCCCCGCGAGTGTTTGGGTTTCGGTCGGCGGCCACTCGCAAGCGATCGTGTCCCCCGACCGCTGCTCCTACAACTTTGACTACGAGCAGCGCATCGTGGTCGACGGCGAGTCGGCCATGATGCAGGTCGCGTCCGTCGTCCCCCCTGGGCGCTATCAGGCGTTCGCCTACGACACGTGCGACGGATACATCGTGTACGCGTTCGGCTCGTGTGCCTGCTATTACGTGTTCGTCAAGCCCACATAGCTCTGGGGCGACGTCTGATCCCTGCCACCTGGCAGTCGGGGGCGGCGAGCGAAATCGAACAGGTAGACCGACACAAGGCCAGCGCCCGGACG
Organism: Acidimicrobiia bacterium; assembly: GCA_013694495.1. GTDB lineage: Bacteria > Actinomycetota > Acidimicrobiia > Acidimicrobiales > JACDCH01 > JACDCH01. The sequence continues at coordinate 6,210 of JACDCH010000305.1, forward strand.
GGGCTGGGTGGCGCGGCGGGGCCGACCGGACGCGCCGCAGGGGCGCGGCTGCGACGCGGCGCGGCGGGCCGGACCGGAGGCACCCCCGGCTCACTTGAGTGAAGTGAAGGGGGGCCCCAATCGTCGACCAAGTTGAGTGGGCCGATGGTGCTGTCGGAGTCGGGCCTTCCTACGACGGGTCTGGTCTTGGTGGCCCCTGGCCAACGAACGTGCCCGCACAGATGAGGAAGCTGCCGTCAGCCATGTCGACGACGTCTATACGAGCGGCCACGTAGCGGTCCCAGCCTGCATGGGTCTGGTCGAAGTCCTTAAGGCGTTCGTGCTCCCCGGGTGTGACCATGCACGCCACGGCAAGCCATGACCCGAGGGCCCTGACAGCACGCTGACAGGGACTTCGAGTTGCACCCCGTACGGGATTCGAACCCGTGTTGCCGGCGTGAGAGGCCGGTGTCCTAGGCCACTAGACGAACGGGGCAAGGAGCGCAGCAAGGTACCACCGGGCTCTGCGCAGCGGGAAAAGGAAGAGGGCGGACGGCGGGGGACGCCATGCTTCTGGCGTGGGTCGCTTCGGTCGTGACTTCGGGCTGTACTTCACCAGCCAGGTCGTCTCGCAGCTCGGCACGTCGTTCACGCAGTTCGCGCTGCCGCTCCTCGTGTTCAAGCTCACCGGGTCGGCCACCAACCTGGCCATCACCACCGCGGCCACGTTCGTGCCCTACCTGCTGTTCGGGCTCGTGCTCGGCGCCGTTGCCGACCAGGTGGACCGCAAGCGGATGATGGTCGGCGTCGATCTCGTCCGGGCCGGGGTCGTGGCCGTGCTCCCGATCCTGTCGGTGGCCGACCAGCTCGAGGTGTGGCACATCTACGTCGTCGCCTTCGCGCTCTCGACGGTCGGGATCCTGTTCGACTGCGGTGAGTTCGCGGCGGTGCCGAGCCTCGTGCCGAGCGACGACCTCGTCACGGCCAACGGCTGGATCATGGCGACGAACTCGGCGGGGCAGGTCCTGGGCCCGGTCGTGGCCGGCCTCCTGCTCGCCCTGGTGCCGGTCGCCCAGCTGCTGTTCGTCGACAGCGCGACCTTCCTGCTGTCGGCGCTGGCCCTCATGAGCATCCGGCGCAGCTTCAACACCGCTGACGCGCCGGCCGCCGACGACGGCGACGGGCCCGCTGCCGTAGGCCGGATCCGCTCGGTGTTCCGCGACGTCGGCGTCGGCCTGCGCTACGTGCTCGGCAACCCGGTCCTGCGGACCATCTCGTTGATGATGGCCATCATCAACTTCGTCGGCGTCACGCAGGGCACGCAGCTCGTCCTGTTCGCCAAGGAGCGCCTGGCGGCCACCGACGCCGAGGTCGGCGTGCTCTACGCCGCCGGGTCGGCCGGTGTCGTGGTCGTCGGCCTCGCGGCCGGGGCCATCCGCCGGCGGCTGTCGTTCGTGGTCACCGCCCTCGGCGCCCTCGTCGTGTCCGGGCTGGCGCTGGCGGCGATGGGCCTCGTCCGCAGCTTCCCCGTAGCCCTCGTGCTGTGGGCTGCGGCGAGTGGCTTCGGCCTGCTGCTCAACATCAACACCGGCGCCCTGCGTCAGGCGATCGTCCCGCCCCACCTCTTCGGCCGGGTCATCAGCATCGCCGGCGTGCTGGCCTGGTCGGCCATCCCGCTGGGCGCGCTCGCCGGCGCGGCCGTCATCGAGGCCACCGACGACATCGCCGCTGTGTACGTCGGGATCGGCCTGCTCACCGCTGTGATCGCCGCCGGGTTCGCCCTCAGCCCGATCCGCGAGGGCGACCGATACCTCGCGGCAGCCAAGGCGGCCGGCGCCGCCGCCGACGACGACGACGCTTCGCTCACCGCTGCACCCTGACCAGGGCGGTCAACCCGACGCGCCACTCCCCGCAGGCGGGCTCGACGGTCGCCGGGGCCGTGGAGCCGAGCGGAACGGGCCGCCGGCGCTGCCGGGGCAGCCCGGTGGGCATTCCAGCGAGCGTACGGGTGTCCCGTCAGTCGGGAGCAGGCACCGGTCCGCTGCGCAGGGCCGCGACGGCGACCGCCAGGCCGACGGCGACGGCGAGGTAGAGGCCGCCGATCGACAGCGCCTGGTCGAGGCCCGAGCCGAGCAGGTCGGCGTGGAACGAGTGGTAGATCGCATGGGGCAGGGCGAGCACGGCCATGGCGGCGCCGGCCGTGACCACGAGCGGCCGCGACAGGGTCCACAGCGCGGCGACCACGACGACGGCCATGCCCAGGCTCCACGCCCCGACGTCGCGCACGAGGTGCTCGTTGAACGGGCCGTCGGTGGCCACCCACACGCGGCCGGCGCCGGGGAAGTCCTCGTAGAAGCTGCGGGGCGCCACCGTGGCCCAGAGGCCGACGCTGAGGTTCACGTAGGCGAGGTACAGCAGCCCCGCCCGGAGCCAGATCGGGCGCCGGCTCACGACTGGCGCTCGCGGTGGGCGGCCGACACTGCCTTCAGCCCGACGGCCGCGTCCGGGTAGTTCGGCGCCCACCCGGTGGCGGTCCGGAACCGCTGCGACGAGATCCGCCGGCTGGCGGCCAGCACGTCGACCTTCTGGCCGCCGGCCTTCAACGCCAGCTTCGGCACGGACCGGTGCTTCCTGTCGATGCCGAAGGCCTCGAAGAATGCGGCGTTCCACTCGGCCTTCGTGATGGGCTCGTCGGCGACGTTGTAATAGCCGCCCGGCGCTCCGAGGGCGGCGACGATGGCGGTGGCGGCGTCGTCCACGTGGATCGACGGCTGGTACGCGTCCGGTGCGCCGAGCATCGGGCCGACGCCGAGCTTCGCCGCCGCCAGCCCCTCCTCGAGGGCCCGGGCGTCGTGGCTGTAGAAGAGACCGAAGCGGAGGGCGACGCCGACCCGGCCCTCCGCGTCGCCGGCATCGTCGGCACCGAACGCCACGGCCGCGTCCTCGGCGGCCAGCGAGGCGGCGGCGAAGTTGTTGCGGTCGATCGGGCTGTCCTCATCGATCCAGCTGTCGCCCTGCGGGACGTAGAAGAAGCACACCGACTCCTTCACGAAGCGCCGCACGCCGGCCTCCCTCGCCGCGGTGCCGAGGATGGGCGTGCCCTCGCGGCGGAGGCGGTCGTTCATGGCCCAGGCCTTGGTCCGCCACCCCTTCCTGACCGGCGGGATGCTCGTCGCCATGTGTACGACGGCGTCGGCACCATCGACCGCGGTGCGCACCGAGGCCGGGTCGAAGAGGTCGACCCCCTGGAGCGGTTCGGCGCCCTGCGCCCGGAGTTGCGCCGCCTTCTCCGGCGAGCGGGCGACCCCGTGCACTTCGTGGCCGGCGGCAACGAGGCGGGGGACGGTCGCCCGCCCGAGCACACCCGTGGCGCCGGCGATGAAGATCTTCATGAGCCCTTCCTCCCTCTGATGGTCACTGCTTGGAACCAGGCCGCCGCCTTCTCCGCGGTCTGCGGCGAGATCGCGCCGGCGACGTGCACCGCCAGGTCGTGGATCGACGTGGCCGCCAGCTCTGCTCGCCACGCTGCGTCGGCGCGATCCATGACGACGTGGATGCCGCACGGGGTCGGGTAGTGCCGGGCCGGGAGGCCGCCGGCGGGCCCGCGCCGGCGGATCTCCGTGCACGTGAACGCAGGCGTCGGCCCGTCGATCGCCTCGACGACGTCGAGCATGGTGATGTCGCGGGCTGGCCGGGCCAGGCGGAAGCCGCCCTTCGGGCCGGAAACGGACTCGAGGATCCCGGCCCGGGTCAGCGACTGCAGGTGCTTCGTGAGGTACGGGCCCGGCACGCCGTGGTACTCGGCCAACCGGCTGCCCGGGAGGCACACGTCGGGCGGGATGGCGGCGAGCAGCGTGCAGCAGTGCACCGTCCACTCGACGCCTTCCGACAGCCGCATATCCGGACAGTAGATATCCCGGATAACTGATATCAAGGTTTACCTTCCCACTACCCGTCCATAGGTTTGCCTACCGAATGGGGACGGTTCCCTACACTGTCCAGTGTGAAGGAGACCAGCACAGACGGCGCCCCGCCCTTCGCCACCGACCTGACGACGTGGGGCGACCGCACCGCGATCGTCACGGGCGAGCAGCGGTTGACGTACGCCCAGCTCGACGTGCTGGTCGAGGCGCGGGCCGCCGAGCTCGGCCCCGCTCGTCGCCTCGTGCTGCTGGCGGCGTCCAACACCCTCGAGTTCGTCGTCACGTACCTCGGCGCACTCCGGGGCGGCCACGCCGTGCTCCTCGCCGCCGCCGGGGCGCCGGACCACCTCGCCGACCTCACGGCGCGCTACGACCCCGACGTCGTCGCCCTCGACCCCACCCGGTCGACGGCGCTGGACGAGCGCCGTCCGGGTACGGCCCACGAGCTGCACCCCGAGCTCGCGGTCCTGCTCTCGACGTCGGGGAGCACCGGCTCCTCGAAGCTCGTCCGGCTCTCCCAGGAGAACGTCGACAGCAACGCGCGGTCGATCGCCACCTACCTCGGGCTCGCGCCCGACGACCTGGCGGCGACGACGCTCCCGCCGCAGTACTGCTACGGCCTGTCGGTCATCAACAGCCACCTCGCGGCGGGCGCCGGCCTGCTCCTCACGTCGCGCTCGGTGGTCGACCGTTGCTTCTGGGCCGACTTCGATCGAGCCGGCGCCACCAGCTTCGCCGGCGTCCCGCACACGTTCGAGCTGCTCGACCGCAGCGGGTTCGGCGACCTGGCGCGGCCGAGCCTGCGCTACGTGACGCAGGCCGGGGGTCGGATGGCCCCCGAGGTCGTGCGGAAGTATGCCCGGCTCGGGCGTCGCGACGGGTGGGACCTCGTGGTCATGTACGGCCAGACCGAGGCCACCGCCCGCATCGCCTACCTCCCGCCGGCCCTGGCGCTCCAGCGGCCCGAGGCCATCGGCGTCGCCATCCCGGGCGGCGAGCTCACGATCGAGCCGGTCGACGGCGCCGCGCCCGGCGCGGGCGAGCTCACCTACCGCGGGCCGAACGTCATGCTCGGCTACGCCGAGGGGCCGGCCGACCTGGCCCGCGGCCGGGACGTGCACGTCCTCCGCACCGGCGACCTGGCCCGCCAGGGCGGCGACGGCCTGTTCGAGGTGATCGGCCGCCGCAGCCGCTTCGTCAAGCTGTTCGGCCTGCGCGTCGACCTCGACGAGGTGGAGCGGCAGCTGCGCCAGCGCGGCATCGACGCCCTGTGCGCCGGCGACGACGCCGGCCTGGCCGTGGCCACCACTGCCGCGGTCGACGTCACGCACCTGGCGGGCCATACGGCGGTCGAGCTCGGCCTGCCCCGCTCGTCGGTCGCGGCGATCGCCGTCGACGCCCTCCCCCGCCTCACCAACGGCAAGCCCGACCACCGCGCGGTCCTCGAGCTCGCCCGCCAGGAACCCCGACGGCGTCCGGCCGGGGCGGGCGTGGCCGAGCTCTTCGCCCGCACCCTGGGGCTGGACGCCGTCGCCGACGACGACACCTTCGTGTCCTGCGGGGGCGACTCGCTCTCGTACGTGGAGCTCTCCGTCCAGCTGGAGCGGACGCTCGGCCACCTGCCGGCGAACTGGCACGTGACCCCGGTCGGCGCGCTGCGCGCCCAGGCCCGACGCCCCCTCCGGCGGTCCGGGACCATCGAGACGAACGTGGCCGTGCGGGCCCTCGCCATCCTCGCCGTGGTGGCCCACCACACCGGCGCCTTCGTCGTGCCCGGCGGCGCCCACCTCCTCCTCGCCGTCGCCGGGTTCAACTTCGCCCGCTTCAGCCTCGACGCAGGCCGGTGGCGACGCGGCGCGGCGCGCATCGCGGTGCCGACGGTTGCGTGGCTGGCGGTCGTCGCGGCCACGAGCGACGACTTCAGCATCGCCCATGCGCTGCTGGTGAACGGCTGGCTGGGCGACGCCGACCGCTCCGAGTACTGGTTCACCGAGGCGCTGCTGCCGATCGTCCTCGGGTTCGGGTACCTCGCCTCGCGGCGCAGCGTGGCCCGGACGCTGGCCCGCCACCCCTTCTGGTTCCCGGTGAGCGTCACCGTGGCCGCCCTCGCCGTGCGCTTCGACCTCGATCCGCTGCCCGACCTCAGCTACCGCATCTTCCGACCCCACGAGATCGCCTGGCTCTTCGGCATCGGGTGGGCGGCGGCCTCGGCGCGCACGTCGGGCCAGCGGCTGGTGGTGTCCGGGCTCGTCGCCGTCGCCGTCCCGGGGTTCTTCGGCCGGGCCGACCAGGAGTGGGTCGTCGCCCTCGGGCTGCTGGCGCTCGTGTGGGTGGCGGCGGTCCCCATCCTGCGCCCGCTCGACCGGGCCGCGAGCATGCTGGCGGCGGCGTCGCTGTACGTGTACCTCACGCACTGGCAGGTGTTCCCGCCGCTGCTCCGCACGTTCGGGGCGCCCGTCGCCGTGACCGGGTCGCTGCTGGTCGGGATCGGGGTGGCCTGGGTGGTCGGCTCGGGCCGGCGGTTCAGGCCGTGGGCAGCGAGAACACGCGCGCGAAATGGCGCTGCGTCCTCGCGCTCCCCTTCGTTCGCCTGATCACACCCGCGTCGACGAGGTCGTCGAGCGTCTGCCCGCCCTGGCGCGCCGCGACGAACGCCCAGGATGGTCCGTCGAGGACGAGGTCGGCCTCGCCCTTGCCGTCGGGCCGCTCGCCCGGCACCGACGACAGCCAGAAGCGCAGCCCGTCGATCTCGAGCACGTAGCGCTCCTCGATCCCGGCCGCGGCGGCGCGGTCGTAGAAGGGGATGTAGCTGGCCCCTACCACGGTGACCGGCTCGAGAGGGCTCGACGGGCCGACCTCCTCGAGCTCGGGGAACCCCCACCGGGCCAGGGCCCGGATGATGGGCAGCGCCTCGCGCCCGCGCGGGGTGAGGACGTACACGGTGCGGGCGGCCGGCGGTGGGAGGTCCTTCGTGGTGACGACACCGGCGGCGACGAGCGCCTTGAGCCGGGCCGAAAGCACGTTCGGGGGGATGCCGACGATCGCCCGCTTGAGGTCGGTGAACCGCTGCTCGCCGAGCGCGAGGTCGCGCACGATCAGCAGGGTCCAGCGGTCGCCGAGGACGTCGAGGGCCCGGGCGATCGGGCAGAGCATCTCGTAGGCAGAGGTCGCCGGCATCACCCACACCGTAGCCGATCGTCGTTCGACGCGTGAACCATCTACTACATCTTGACAACCAGTCCGTCTCGTGACACTACTGAGCCATGGCGAACCCCCAGAGCGTGCTCCCCGACCGCACCGTTGGCGCCGCGCACTGCGCCCGCCGGGCGCGCGACCTCTCCTTCGCCCGTCGGCTCGACATGCCGCTCGAGCTCGCCGTCGAGCGGCTCGACGCCCTACTCGCGCCGGCGACCCCTGAGGTCCCTGTCGCGCTCGGGCGGAGCACGATGGTGCGGCGGGCCGCCGGCTCGGCCGAGGGCCAGAGCTTCGACGTCCTCCTCGGCCGCGGCTCGGCGCGTCGGCCGGTGCCCATGGAGCTCCGTGTCGGCCGGTGGTCGACGGCGTCCGACACCGCGCTCGATCTGCAGCCCCGCCGCGACGTGCGCCCGTCCGCCCGATACTTCGCCGAGGGCCACGGGCTCCTCGACGCGCTCGAAGCCCTCCTCCTGCGCTGACCCAGCCCGGGCCGGTCTGGTAGGGCGACCGAGGCGGTCGCAACGCCGAGCAAGGCCGCAGCCAAGGCGGGGAAGGCCGAAGCCCACCGAGGCCGGCGACAGCACGGCGGGCGGTCCGGGCGGGCCGGGCTGACGGTCGGCTGCGCCGTCAGCGCTCGGCGGCACCCGGGGCCGGCGCCTGGGGCGGCGCGTTCGGGTCGGGGAATTCGCCGCCGCCCATCACCGCATCGGCACCGGCGGCGTCCTGGGCGATCACCGTCTCCGCTACGCCGTCCTCGTCCATGTCGAGCGGCTCGCTCATCCGGTGGTCGTCGGGCTCCTGCTGGTAGCCGACCTCACGCTCGTTCGGGGTTGCCATCCGCACGCCCTACCCGGCCGGCACCGATCGCAACGGAGGCGCGGCGCGCCAGGCTGGTGCCCGATGACCCCGCCGCCGCTCCGGTACGTCGACCCGCTCCGTCCCCGCAGCCGGTTCAGCCGCGCCCTCGCCGCGTTCTCGGCGACCCGGCCGGGGCGGTCCCTGTCGGCCAAGGTGGCGTGGAAGGTCGACCCGTTCCTCCTGCGGGCCACGCGTGGGCGGATCGCCAGCACGGTCGTCATCCCCTCCGCCCTGCTCGAGACGCGGGGCGCGAAGACGGGCCAGGTGCGGCGCAACGCTGTCATCTACTTCCACGACGGCGATCGGGTCACGATCGTCGCGTCGCTGGCCGGCGCCGCCCGCCACCCGGGCTGGTACCACAACCTCCGCGCCGATCCCGAGGTGACCTTCGGCGGCCATCCGATGCGGGCGACCGTCGTCGAGGGCGACGCCGAACGAGCGCGCCTCTGGGCGCTGGCCGACCGGGTCTTCGCCCCCTACGCGCAGTACCGCGAGCAGGCGGCGAGGGCGGGCCGGAGCATCCCGATCGTCCAGCTCGAGGCGCACTCCTACGATCCCGGATCGTTCCGCTGACGACTGGGGAGATCGCGTCCATGGCCGACGTCCTGCTGTTCCACCACGCCCTGGGCCTCACCCCCGGCGTGCTCGCCTTCGCCGACGAGCTCCGGGCCGACGGGCACACAGTGCACACGCCCGACCTCTTCGACGGCCGGACGTTCGCCACGATCGACGACGGCGTGGGCCACGCCGGCGAGATCGGGTTCGACGACGTGATCGAGCGGGGCGTGCGGGCGGCCGACGGCCTCCCCGACGGGCTCGTCTACGCCGGCTTCTCGCTCGGCGTCATGCCGGCCCAGAAGCTCGCCCAGACGCGGGCCGGGGCCCGGGGCGCGCTGTTCTTCCACGCCTGCGCCCCGCCGTCCGCCTTCGCCGACGGCTGGCCGGGCGGCGTGCCCGTGCAGGTCCACGGCATGGACGGCGACGAGTTCTTCGTCGACGAGGGCGACATCGACGCGGCACGCGCCCTCGTCGAGGAGGCCGAGCGGGGCGAGCTCTTCGTGTACCCCGGCAACGGGCACTTGTTCGCCGAACCCGGCTTTTTCGACCACGACCCCGACGCGGCCGACCTCCTCCAAGAGCGCGCCCTCGACTTCCTGCGGTCCCTCTGATCGGCGCCCCCGCCGCCGTCCCCACCGTGCGCCGGCTGTCCCTCGAGGAGGCGCGCCGGATCGCCGTGCGGGCGCAGTTGCTCGACGCCGAGCGGCCCCGGGACCTGCTGGCGGTCGTCGAGCGGTTGACCTTCGTGCAGCTCGACCCCACCGACGCGGTGGCGTCGACGGCCGACCTCGTGGCGTGGAGCCGGCTCGGGCCCACCTACGACCCGTCGGACCTGCGGCGTGCCCTCGAGGAGGACCGAACGCTGTTCGAGCACGTCTCGCAGGCGTTCCGCAAGGAGCCCACGGTGGCGATGGTGCGGCCGATGGCCGACCTCCCCCTCCACCGCGCCGCCATGGCGGCGTGGCCGGGCGGCATCACGTCGTACGCCGACTGGATGAAGGCCAACGACGGCTTCCGCCGTCGCGTGCTCGACGTGCTGCGTTCGTCGGGGCCGCTGCCGTCGCGCGACATCCCCGACACCGCCGAGCTCCCGTGGGCGTCGACGGGGTGGACGAACGACCGCAACGTCACGCAGATGCTCGAGTTCCTCGCCAAGCGGGGCGAGATCGCGGTGGCGGGGCGCCGGGGCCGGACGCGCCTGTGGGACCTAGCCGAGCGGATCTACCCGTCGGACGGGGCCGTCGTGCCGGCTGAGGAAGCAGCGGAGCGCCTCGACGAGCGGCGCCTCCGGGCGCTCGGGATCGCCCGCCCGCGCGCCGTCGGCGACGCCGGCGAGGCGGCCGAGGTGGAGGGCACCGACGGCGTCTGGCGGGTCGACCCCCGAGCGAGGGCCGACGGGTTCGAAGGGCGCACCGCGCTGCTGTCGCCGTTCGACCGGCTGATCCACGACCGCAAGCGCGCCCTCGAGCTGTTCGGCTTCGAGTTCACCCTCGAGATGTACAAGCCCGAGGCGAAGCGCCGCTGGGGCTTCTTCGCCCTGCCCGTGCTCCACGGCGACCGGATGATCGGCAAGGTCGACGCCACCACCGACCGCAAGGCCGACGTGCTCCAGGTCCACGCCGTCCACGAGGACGTCCGCTTCACCCGGCCGATGACGGCAGCCGTAAAGGCGGAGCTGAAGGCCCTCGCCGCCTGGCTCGGCGTCGGCGCCGTTCGCTTCGACTGAGTCTCTTCGCCGTCACTCGCTTCGCTCCGTTCCGGCGAGTTGTACGGCACCGGCCCGTTCGTCGGAGACCCGCCACATCCGACAAATCTGGGCTGTTTTCGCTGGTGAATCGAACGTCTGTTCGCTAGCATGTCGGGCGTGCACGAGGGGATCCGGACGACCGCCACCGCTGCGCTGCACGACGCCCTCGCCGAAGTGCTCGACACCGATCCGGCCACGCTGTCCGACGGCGAGCTCCTCGACGGCTTGGCCGACCTGTACCAGGCCGAGGCCCGGGCCAGGTTCACGGCGGCGATCGACGCACGCGACGCGCACGCCAACGTCGGGGCCCAGTCGCTGCCGATGTACATCGTCCATGCCTGCCGGGTGCCGACCGGGGTGGCCCGGCACCACGTCCGCACGGCCCGGGCGCTCCGTCACCTGCCCCACACCGCCCAGCGGCTCGCCGATGGCGACATCACGGCCTGGCACGCGTCGCGCATCTCGGAGCACCACTCGAACCCGAGGGCTCGTACCGCGCTCGAGCGCGACGACGAGCTGCTCGCCGATCGGGCGGCCGCCTTGCACTGGTCGATCTTCGAGAAGGTGCTCGCCTACTGGGTCCAGCGGGCCGACACCGACGGCACCGACGACGACGCCCAGGCCCGCAAGGACCGACGGCGGGTCAGCATCTCGAGGACGTTCGAGGGCATCTGGGTCATGGACGCGCTGCTCGACCCGGTGGCGGGGGCCACTGTCGAGCAGGCGCTGCGGCGCATCGAGCAGGAGCTCCTCGACACCGAGCGCGGTGCTGTGGCCGTTCGACTGGGTCGCGACCCGTTGACCCACGAGCTCGACCGCACGCCGCCGCAGCGACGAGCCGACGCCCTCGAGGAGCTGGCCCGCCGGGCGATGGCGACGCCGGCCGGCGGCCGTCAGCCTTCGCCCGCTGGTGTCGATCCTCGTCGGCTACGAGACCTTCGCCGGCCGCATCTGCGAGCTCGCCGACGGCACCGTCGTCGCACCCGGCGACGTCGCCGCCGTCCTCGACCGCGCCGTCATCGAGCGGGCGGTGTTCGAGAGCGCCGCCCGCGTGACCGAGATCAGCCACCAGCGGCTCTTCACCGGTGCCCTGCGCCGGGCGATCGAGCTGCGCGACCGCACCTGCACCCACGCGTTCTGCTCGGTCGAAGCCGACCGGTGCGACGTCGACCACCGCGTGCCGGCCCGCGAGGGCGGCCCCACCACCCAGGCCAACGGCCGCCTCCTCTGCCCGTTCCACAACCACCTCCGCCAGAAGCGTCCCGACCTCGACGACGTCCCCTGAAGTCGGCTCCCGCCGAGCCGCGGCGAACGGCCGGACCGCCGCCAGGGCAGATCGAGTTGGGTCTCCGACCCACCGAGCGCCACCCTGGCCAGAGCAGGCTGGCACGACACGGAGGGGACCATGGCCGCATCAGGTGACGACGGCAGCGACTCGGCGGGCGAGCAGATCGACAGGACAATCGCCGAGCTCGGCGACTGGCGGGGGAAGACGCTGAGCAGGATGCGCAAGCTCATCACGAAGACCGACAAGGGCATCGTCGAGGAGGTCAAGTGGGTGAAGCCCACCAACCCGAACGGTCGTCCCCACGTGGACGCTCGACGGGATCATCTGCACCGGCGAGACCTACAAGGCGGCCGTCAAGCTCACGTTCGCCCAGGGCGCGTCGCTGGACGATCCGGCCGGGCTGTTCAACTCGAGCCTCGGCGGGGGCACTCGGCGGGCCATCGACGTCCACGAGGGTGACGAGGTCGACGCCGCGGCGTTCACGGCGCTCGTCCGAGCGGCCGTCACCTTCAACGGCGCCAAGGCCGCAGCGCGGCGGAAGTAGCGGCGGACGGCTGACACGAGCGTGATCGTGGGACGGTCACCGCTGAGGCTTCGGGATCGACACGCGACTCGAACTCGTCGGCGGCGCCGGACTCCTCGAGGACGCCGTCGCACGCCGAGCTCGCCGAAGGCGGCGACTGCGCTTTCGAGCCCGCCGGGGCGAGTCCGGTCCTGTGATGCCTCGTGCTGGCGTCTCTGACCACGCCGTGACCACGGAGGCGAAAGTCTCCTACCACGGTAGTAGGGTTTGGCTATGCCTCGTGGGAAGCCGTCACCGAAGCTGGCGATCACTGTCGACCCCGACGTCTACGCCCAAGTGCTCGACGCGGCAGCTGACGACGGGGTGAGCGTGTCCGCCTGGATGACAGGGGCAGCCCGGCGCGCGCTGCTGGTTCGCGACGGCCTGGCTGCCGTCGCGGAGTGGGAGGCCCAGCACGGCGCGCTTACCGACGCCGAGATGGCCGCGGCGCGGGAGCGGGTGGCTGCCCAGATGGGCCGCAAGGCGTCGCGGTCGGCTCGGGGCTCCGCGTGACCGTCGTCTACGACGCTGGGGCTCTCGTCGCCGCGGACCGCTCCGAGCGAGACCTGTGGGCCGACCATCGGGCTCGCCTTGAGCTGGGCGTCGTGCCGGTCACCACGGCACCGGTGGTGGCCCAGGTCAGCCGTTCGGACCGGCAAGCGCAGCTGCGACGATTTCTCCGCGGCTGCGACGTGGCGCCGTTCCGGGCCGAGGACGCGCACGACGTGGGTGCGCTGGCCGGCAAGGCTGCGGTGAACGACGTCGTCGACGTTCATGTCGTTCTCGTCGCCTACCGGCGGCGGTTCGGTGTCGTCACGTCGGACGCCGGCGACCTCGGCCCGATCGCCGACGCCGTCGGTGCAAAGGTTCCGCTGCTACCCGTGTGACCCGGGGCGACTGCCCCTCTCACGGGTTCGCATGGCGCAGCCCGTCGGACCTCGCCACCTCGTCACCGCGCACCTCTCCGCCCTGAGGCAGGGAGCCACGCACCTCGGTCTGTCGGTCGCCGTCGGGTTCGCCACCCTCGAGCCATGGGCCTTGACCGCCTCGGCGATCGCGCTCGTCTGCGGTTCGGCGCTGTTCGTCGGCGGGGTCACCGCCAACTGGCTCATGAACGTCGGCGACCACTTCGCGGCGCGGTCTCCGGCCTGGTACCTGCTGTCCGCCAGCGGGCCGCTCCACCTCGGGGGCGCGCTCGTCGTCCTTGTCGCGGTGACGAGCACGGCACTGTCGTAGGACTGCTGACGATGTCCGTCACGCTCCAGCCACCTGAGACCCGCTAAGCCCCCATCAGCACAACAGCCACCAACTCGCGGCATGCGCTTGGCAGGCGGCCTGACGACGTCGATCACCCGCATGTCCGGCGATCGGGACAGGCGTCCGAGACTCGAACCTCTCGCGGTTGCGGGCTCAGAACTGCTTAGGTTGATCCATGCCCAATGACCTGGTGCATCCCCCGAAAGCCCGCGCGGGGGACTCGGTTGCGATCGTGTCGCCGTCGTTTGCAGCGCCCGAGGAGCACGTTGCTGTTCACGAGCAAGCGATGCGGCGACTCGCTGACCTGACGGGGCTCGTCCCGGTCGAGTTCCCCAGCACCAGGCGGACGTCGACCCCGCACGAGCGGGCCCGAGATCTCAACGCGGCTTTCGGTGACCCGGAGATCCGCGCCGTCCTCGCGGTGATCGGCGGTGAGGACCAGATCACCGTGATCCCGCACCTGGACCCCACGCTTGTTCGGGCCGATCCGAAGCCGTTCCTCGGGTACAGCGACAACACGAACATCCTCAACTGGCTGTGGTGTCACGGTGTGGCCGGGTTCCACGGCGGCTCCACCCAGGTCCACCTTGGCCCGGGTCCCGCCGTTGACCGATGCCACGCCGACTCCCTCCGTGCCGCACTGCTCACCGGCGAGCGGATCGAGATCACTGATCCGGGCGAGTCCGAAGACCTCGGAAAGCAGTGGCAAGATCCCCTGGCGCTCACCGACTACGGCGACCGTGAGGACACCGAACCCTGGGCCTGGGCCGGCCCGCCCCGCTTGGTGGCGGGGCGCACGTGGGGCGGCTGCGTCGAGGTCCTCCAGTGGCTACTCACGGCCGGCCGATTCCCCACCGATCCGGCCGTCGTCGCAGGCGGCGTGCTGCTCCTTGAGACCAGCGAAGAGCTCATCTCCGCGCATGAGTTCGGGTGGATCGTGCGCTCCTTGGGCGAGCGGGGCATCGTTGCCGCGGTCGACGCCGTGATCATCGCCCGCCCGCCCGCGTCGGACCACGAACGGCGGCCCAGCCCGCCGGAACGAGCAGCTCACCGCTCTGCTCAACGCGAGACAGCGATCGAGCTCATCGCGCGGTACAACCCCAGCGCAGTGGTCTGCGTCGGGCTCCCCTTCGGACACACGCGGCCCCAATGGATCCTTCCCTATGGTGGCATCGTCACCGTTGACGGCACCACGCGCACCATCTGGGCCGACTACGCCTGATCCGGCTGTCGGGCATTCGGTCAACCCGGCGACTGTGATCACGAAGTGAGTATCCGTTCCGCCGTCTCCAACCGCTCCGTGGCCAGGCAGCCCTCCTGCGCTTGGTCGTCGAGACGAGCCACCTTGCGCAGGAGCACCGAACAACGACGAACGCGGTCGTGAACAGCCGCCGACACGTGCCATTTCAAACGAGCATCAACCAAGGCGCAGGTCGCTTACCTGGGCCTTCTCTGTTCACTCGCTTCAACAGTGCTCGGGGGGGAGGACTCGAACCCCCAATAACTGGACCAGAACCAGTTGTGTTGCCGATTACACCACCCCCGAAAGGTGGAGCAGGGAAGTTAGCGGGCGGCCCCCGGGGCGAGCACACCGGCTTGCTCGACGGTCTCGTCGAGGCGCACGAGGCGGTCGTAGCCGATGAGGCGGCCGACGGCGACGGCGACGGTCTCGCGCATGAGCGCACCGAGGGGCGCGCGGCCGGAGGCGGGTGACACCTCGGCTTCGAGGCCGAGCTCGTGGGCGATGCCGCCGATGCGGAGGTTGTGGTAGCCGTCGGAGACGAGCACGACGTCGGTGATGCCGTCGTCGCGCAGGAAGCGGGCGGCGGCGGCGAGCGACTCCCACGTCGTGCCGCCGGTGGTTTCGCGCTCGATGGCGGATCCGGGGACGCCGTGCTGCTGGAGGTAGGTCGCGCCGGCGCCGGCCTCGGTGAAGCGGTCGCCGGGCTGGCGGCCTCCGGTCACGACGATGAGCGGGGCGATGCCGTCCTCGTACAGCTCGACGACGTGGTCGAGACGGTTGGCCAGCACCGGCGACGGGACGCCGTCGTACTGCGCCGCGCCGAGGACGACGATCGCCTGCGCGGGCCGGGCGCCGTCGTGGCCGGCCTGCAGCCAGACCTGGACGAACGTGACCACGAGGTACACGACGCCGAGGAGGGCGAGGGCCGCCCCCGTCCGGACGGCCAGCCGCAGCGCTCGACGCAACGTCACGCGGTCACAGCCGGCGCCGGGCCTCCCGGAGGCGGGCCAGCGTCCGGTCGCGGCCGAGGGCGACGACGGACTCGAACAGCGGCGGACCGACGGTGCGCCCGGTGAGGGCGACCCGCACGGGCGCCTGCGCCTTGCCGAGCTGCGGACCGCCCTCGGCGTTCACGTACCCGGCGGCCAGCGCGGCCCGCTCCATGGCCGCCTTCAGCGCGTCGACGTCGAGCGGGGCGGCCTCCCACTCGGCGATGGTGGCGTCGAGCATCGGGGCGGCGCGCTCGTCGCGGCCGAGCGCCTTGGCCCACGCCGCCTCGTCGATCTCGGGCTCGTCGCGCCACAGGAAGTCGACGTAGCCCTCGGCGTCGGCCAGCGTCCGCACCCGGGTCTGCACCTCGGCGCCCAGCTCGCGGAGCACGGGGCGGGACCGCTCGCCGTGCTCGAGGAAGGGCTCGACCCGGCCGAGGAAGTCCTCCACCGGCAGGGCCCGCAGGTAGTCGCCGTTGATCGCCTCGAGCTTCTTCACGTCGAAGAAGGCCGGCGAGGAGTTCACGTCCTCGAGCCGGAACAGCTCGACGAGCTCGGCCAGCGGTCGCACCTCGATGCCGTCGGGCGGGCCCCAGCCCAGCAGCGCCAGGTAGTTGACCATGGCCTCGGGCAGGATGCCCTTCGCCTCGAAGTCCGACACGGCCACGGCGTGCTTGCGCTTCGACAGCTTCTTGCGCTGCTCGTCGACGAGGATCGGCAGGTGGGCGAACGTCGGCCGGACGGTCGGGCCCATGGCCGCCTGGATGAGCAGGTACTTGGGGGTGCCGTTCACGTGCTCCTCGCCCCGCAGCACGTGCGTGATCGCCATGTCCGAGTCGTCGACGGCGTTGGCGAGCAGGAACATCGGCGTGCCGTTGGCCCGGACGAGCACGAAGTCCTCGATGTCGGCGTGCCCGACGGTGACGTCGCCGCGGATGAGGTCGGTGAAGGTGGTGGCCCCGCCGTCAGGCACCCGGAAGCGCAGCGCCCGCCCCTCCCCCGGGCCGAGCCCGGCGTCGCGGTCGGTGGCGCGTCGCTCGGGCGGACCGCTGCCCTGCGCCGGCTGCCACCCCGACCAGAACGCGTGACCGGCGGCGACGAGGGCCTCGGCCACCTCGAGGTGGCGGTCGCGGTTGGCGGACTGGTGCACGGGCTCGCCGTCCCAGCCCAGGCCGAGCCACTCGATCGAGCGGAGGATGTCGTCGACGAGCTCGGGTTGGTTGCGGTCGAGGTCGGTGTCCTCGACCCGCAGCAGGAACGAGCCGCCCCTCTGGCGGGCGAACAGCCAGTTGAAGAGCACCGTGCGGGCCCCGCCGACGTGGAGGAAGCCGGTCGGCGAGGGCGCGAAACGACACCGGGGGGCCTCGGTCACGACGGGCAGGCTACGAGTCGGCTGATCAGTCGGCGACGACGACGAGGTCGCGCCAGTCGATGGCGTGCTCCTCCTCGACCTGGGCGACGGGCTTGCGCAGGGTGGCCTCGGGCACGGCCTCGACGATGCGGAGCCCTTCGGCGTAGTGGTGCGAGTTGGCGGCCTGGCTGAACAGCTCCTCGCGCACCGTGACGAGATCGGCGGGCGGTGCGTCGGACAGGAAGCCCCAGACGCCGAAGGCGATGCGGAGGTCGTGGGCCACGGGCGCCCGGCCGTAGAGGGCGGCCCGCTTCAGCGCGATGCCGAGGCAGCCGGCCACGGCGTCCTCGGCTCGTACCGCGCCGAGGTGCAGCTGCGGCAGGAAGACGTCGTGGGCGAGCTTCAGGGCGTAGCCCTGGTCGGGGCCGGGGTTGCCGAAACCCTCGCCCCGGGGCTGGGTGCCCTCGAGGTCGCCCGGGCGGTCGGCCCGCCAGCTGTCGGGCCGCCGGGGCGGGCTCGCGTAGGTCCGGACGTCGTCCATGGGGTTGACCGGGACGTAGGCGGGAGCAGCCATCGGACCGCCGATCCTAGTGGGGGTCTCCCGAGCCGCTCCGAGACCGGGGGGTCGGCCGGCGGCGACGCGCTGCCGTACGCTGCCGCGGTGGTCGGGAACGGCGATGCCGGCGACCGATCCCCGCTCGACGCGCAGCGGGACCCACGTCTCGTCGGCACGCTCGTGCTCCTCGCCACGATCGGCGCCGTCGCGGTCGGGCGTGGCATCCGCATCGGTTTCTGGCAGGACGAAGGAGCGACCGCGTCGGTGAGCGCCCGTACGTTCGGCCAGTTGGCCGACGTGCTCGGCAACGTCGACGCGGGGATCGCGGGCTACCTGCTCGGGACGAACGTCTGGTCACGCGCCTTCGGGAGGAGCGAGATCGCACTGCGCGCGCCATCGCTCGTGGCGGCGGCGGCGGCTGTCGTCGCCGGGGGGTTGTTGGCGTCCCGCTTGTCGAAACCGGCGGCCGGCTTCGTCGCCGGCGGTGTGCTCACCCTGCATCCCTCGCTCCTGCCCTTCTACGGCCTGGAGGCGCGGCCCTACGCGATCGCGGCCGCCCTCGTGGCGGCTGCCGGGCTCGCCGCGTACCGCCGTTCGACCATCGGAACCGGCGCAGGTCTGTGGGCGGTGGCGGCCTCCCTCGCCATCGCTGCTCATGCGATCGCGTTGCTCCCGCTCCTGCCCCAGGTGCTCTGGCTCGCCCGCAAGCGCCGGGGCGAGACCACCCGAGGGACCATCATGGGGCTGGCACGTGCGCTGGCGCTTCCCGCCGTCGTCGCCGTGACGATGTGGGTACGAGTCGTGGGCCAGGGAACGGCGCAGTCCTGGATACCCGCGCTCTCGGTCCAGGGGCTCCGCCAGGCGGCCCTCGACACCATCGGGATCGGCACGGCCGTGGTCGTCGCGGCGATCGTGCTGGCCTTCCTGCTGGTGGAGGTGCGCAACGAGGACCCCGCCAACGACGGGGCGGCGGCCGTCGGCCGCGTGCGCGCCGTCGACCTGGTCGTGCTCGCCGGTTGGGCGGGCGGTCCGCTCGTCGTCGTCGTCGCGATCTCGGTGGTCGACGCCCCGCTGCTGGTCACGCGCTACCTGCTCCCCTCGGCGGTCGCGTGCGCCGTCCTCACCGGCATCGCGGCCTCCGCCGCAGTGGATGCGGTCGGCCGGTGGCGACCGCGAACGATGGGATCGACGCTGGCTGGGCTCGTGCTGCTGCTCGGGATCGCGGGCGGCGCCCTGCTGGACGTCAGGGGTGGCGCCCTCCGCCCGGCACCCAAGCCCGACGACCTCCGCGCCGCAGCCGACTGGATCCTCGCCGAACAGCAGCCCACCGACGTGCTGCTCTACATGCCGGGCTGGGCGGAGTTCGGGCTCCGGTGGTACCTGGTCGAGCGGCAGCCGGTCCTGCCCGGTCCCGTCGACGTGGTCGCGGACCTCTCGACCACCGCGATCGACGTCGGGCACCACCGGACCCCGGCGACGAACCCGGATGCGGCGGTCGAGCGCCTGACCCGGGCCGACCGGGCGTGGATCGCCGGCTACCCCGACGAGGCCCTGCAGCCCGGCGACGACCTCCAGTTCGCGCTCGCCGCCACGGTCCGCAGTTGCTGGACGCTCCTCGAGCAGAGGTCGTTCGGGCTCGTCGTCGAGCTCTGGGCCGCCCCGCCATCTGGCCCGCGGGACTGCGACTGACGCGCTGCGAGCGCGTGCTACGTGGCGCCGCCGGCCGGCGGGTGCAGGAGGCCGTAGACGAGCGAGTCGGTGAGGGCCCGCCACGACGCCTCGATGATGTTCGTGTTGACCCCCACCGTGGTCCACACGTCCTCGCCGTTGGTCGACTCGATGAGCACCCGCACGACGGCGTCGGTGTCGGCCTCGTCGTCGAGGACCCGCACCTTGTAGTCGGTCAACCGCACGTGCTCGAGCTCGGGGTGGTCGCCGTTGACGGCCAACCGGAGGGCGGCGTCGAGGGCGTTGACCGGCCCGTTGCCCTCGCCCACCGCTATGCGGCGCTGGTCGCCGACCCACACCCGGACCGTCGCCTCCGTCTCCACGCCGCTTTCGCGGTGGTAGGTGGTGACCCGGTAGCCCTCGAGGCGGAAGTAGGGCTGCTCCCACCCGGCGGCCTGGCGCATGAGGAGCTCGAGCGAGGCGTCGGCGGCCTCGAACACCCAACCCTCGGACTCGAGCTGCTTCAGTTCCTCCGTGAGGATGCCTGCGGCGCGGTCGTCGAGCTCGACGCCGAACTCCTTGGCCTTCATGGCCATGCCGGCCCGGCCGCCCAGGTCCGACACGAGGACCCGCGTGTGGTTGCCGACGACGCCGGGATCGACGTGCTCGTAGGTGGCGCCGCCGGCCCGGCCCAGGGCCGACGTGTGCAGGCCGCCCTTGTGGGCGAAGGCCGACGCACCGACGTAGGGATCGGCGTCGTGGGGCGGGAGGTTCACCAGCTCGGCGACGTGGCGGCTGACGGCGGTGAGCCGCTCCATGCGCCCCCCGGGTAGGCACCGCACGCCGAGCTTCAGCTCGAGGTTCGGGATGCAGGTCATGAGGTTCGCGTTGCCGGTGCGCTCGCCGTAGCCGTTGATCGTGCCCTGCAGCTGCGACGCGCCGGCGACCACGGCGGCGATGGCGTTGCCCACCGCGCAGCCGGTGTCGTTCTGCGTGTGGATGCCGAGCAGCTGGTCGGGGCCGAAGTACGAGTGCACCTCACCGACGATGCGCTCGACCTCGTGGGGCAGGGAGCCGCCGTTGGTGTCGCACAGCACCAGCACCTCGGCGCCGTTGGTGGCCGCCGCCTCGAGCACCCGCAGCGCGTACTCGGGGTTGGCCTTGTACCCGTCGAAGAAGTGCTCGGCGTCGAAGAAGACGCGCAGTCCCTCGCCGCCGAGGAACTCCACGGACTCCCCCACCATGGCGACGCCCTCGTCGAGCGTCGTGCGCAGCGCCTCGAGCACGTGGAAGTCCCACGACTTGCCGACGATGCAGGCGATGGGCGCGCCGGCCTCGACCAGGGCGCTCAACGTCGGGTCGACGTCGACCTTGCCGAGGGGGCGCCGGGTGGAGCCGAAGGCGACCAGCGTGGCCGTCTCGAAGGCCAGCTCGGTGCGCGCCCGGCGGAAGAACTCGGCGTCCTTGGGGTTCGCCTGGGGGTAGCCGCCCTCGACGAACTTCACGCCGAGCCAGTCGAGCTGCTCGGCGATCCGGAGCTTGTCGTCGACCGAAAGCGAGATGCCCTCGAACTGCGCCCCGTCGCGCAAGGTGGTGTCGAAGATGTCGACCGCGGCGGGCATCGCCCGCGTCGACCCGGCCGGTGCGCTACCCGACATGTTCGACCCAGTCCTTGTACTTGTCGACCTCGCCCCGCACGGTGCGGCCGTACTGCTCGGCGATCACCGCGGTCATCGGGCCAGGACACGGGAGCGGGCGGTCATCGACCGAGTTCACGGCGGAGACCTCCGCGGCGGTGCCGACGACGAACATCTCCTCGGCGACGTAGAGGTCGGAGCGGGTGAGGTCGCCGATGACGACCTCGAAGTCGTGGTCGGCGGCGATGGCCATCACGGTGCTCTGCGTGATGCCCTCGAGCGCGCCGGCCGAGATCGGCGGCGTGATGAGCTTGCCGTTGCGGGCCACGAAGATGTTCTCGCCGGTGCACTCGGAGACGAGGCCCTCCGTGTTGAGGAGGATCGCCTCGTCGTAGCCGGCCTTGAGGGCCTCGACCTTGGCCAGGGAGCTGTTGACGTAGTTGCCGGTGGTCTTCGACGCCGGCGGCATCGCGTTGTGGCCGTGGCGGACCCACGAGCTGATCTTCATGCGGACGCCCTTGGTCGCCGCGTCGTCGCCCAGGTACGCGCCCCAGGGCCAGCAGGCGATGGCGACGTCGACCGTGCACGGCAGGGTGTTGAGGCCCATCTCGCCGTAGCCGAAGTAGGCGATCGGCCGGATGTAGCACGAGGGCAGGCCGCTCTCGCGCACGACGAGCTTCGTCGCCTCGACCAGTTCATCGACCGACTGCTCCAGCGGCATCATCAGGATGCGGGCCGAGTTGTGGAGCCGGGCGATGTGGTCGGTGAGGCGGAAGACGGCCGGGCCCCGCGAGGTCTCGTAGGCCCGGATGCCCTCGAACACTCCCATGCCGTAGTGCAACGAGTGCGTGAGCACGTGGATCTTGGCGTCGTCCCAGTCGATGAGCGCGCCGTTCATCCAGATCTTGGCCGTCGGGGTGATGGGCATGGTTACTGGACCCTTTCTTTGACGAGGTCGCCGATCTCGGACGTACCGCCGACGAGCGATCCCGTGTCGGCGCAGGCGGTGCGGATGCGACCGGCGGCGGCGGCCTCACCCAGGTGGTCGAGCATCATCGCCGCGCTGAGGATGGCGGCCACCGGGTTGGCGGTGCCGGTGCCGGCGATGTCGGGGGCCGACCCGTGGACCGGCTCGAACATCGAGGGGCCGGTGCGGGCGGGGTTGAGGTTGCCGGACGAGGCGAAGCCGATGCCGCCGGAGACGGCGCCGGCGAGGTCGGTGAGGATGTCGCCGAACAGGTTGTCGGTGACGATCACGTCGTACTCCGCCGGCTTCTGCACCATGTAGATGCAGGCCGCGTCGACGTGGTTGTAAGCCGTCGTGACGTCGGGGTGCTCGGACGCGACCTCGTTGAACGTGCGCTCCCACAGGTCGCCGGCGAACGTGAGGACGTTCGTCTTGTGGACGAGCGTGAGGTGGCGGCGGGGCCGGGAGGCGGCGAGTTCGAACGCGTACCGCACGCACCGCTCGACGCCCATTCGGGTGTTGACCGAGCCCTGCGTGGCGACCTCCTGCGGCGTGCCCTTGCGCAGGAAGCCGCCCTCGCCGGCGTAGGTGCCCTCGGTGTTCTCCCGGATCACGATCATGTCGATGCCGTCGGCCGGCCACGTGAACGGGCGCTGGTTCACGTACAGGTCCAGCTCGAAGCGCATCTTCAGCAGCAGGCCCCGCTCGATGACGCCGGGCGGCACGCCCGGGGTGCCCACCGCGCCGAGGAGCAGGGCGTCGAGCTTGCGCCACTCGTCGAGCACGTCATCGGGCAGGACGGTGCCGTCGCGCAGGTAGCGGGCGCCGCCCAGGTCGTAGTCGACCGCGTCGATGCCGACGCCGGCCGCCTGCACCACCTTGAGCGCCTCGGCGACGACCTCGGGTCCGATCCCGTCGCCCCCGATCACCCCGACCTGGTACGCCACTCCAACCCCTCCTCGTCGTCGACCAAAACGCAAGAACCGTCCACCATGGTGGACGGTCGGGAGCGCGCACGCGGCATGGAGCCACGTGCGCTACGGAATGATCGCTACCGGGCGGCGCGGGGCGGGCATCACGAGGGACATCAGCAGACCAGAGTGGCAGCCTCGGCGCCGCCGGTCAACCGACACGTGCGAACCTCTGCGGGTGACGGATCAGCCGCCCCCGCCCTGGACCCCGCCCGAGCCGCCCCAGGGCCCGCCGCCGCCGCCCCAGCAGCCCGGGTGGGGCGCGCCGCAAGCGCCACCTTCCCAGC
>JACDCH010000341.1 GCA_013694495.1 Acidimicrobiia bacterium
AGACCGACTCTCAGCCGGTTTCACGCGCGCAGGACGGGTGGGCGTGGGTAGCGTCGGCCGACCGTGGAGATCCTCGCCGCCGTGTTCATCGACACCATCGACGTCCGGCCGGTGCCGGGCCCGTCCACCCGCATCGACCTGGGCGGGATCAAGTTCTCCGAACCGGCCGCCGGCCCCCTCCCGGTCACCGTCGAGCCCCACCTCGTCGTCCTCGTGCGCTGCGCCGATGACGGATCCCCCGACGCCGTGCTCGAGACCACCTACTTCCGGGACGGCGAGCAGATCGCCCGCAACGTGCAGGCCGTGCGGGTGGAGCCCGGGAAGTTCGGCTACCAGCTCGTGCGGGCCGAGCTCACCTTCGACGAGCCGGGCACGGTGGAGGCCAAGGTGCGACTCGACCGGGCGGAGCCGCTGACGGTGCCGTTCACGCTGCTGGCGCCGGTGGAGGCGCCCGGGTGACGCCGTGACCTCCTGCGCGGCGGGGCTCTCCGCCCACCCCCTCGCCACCCAGGCCACCGGCGAGGTGCTGGGCGAGGTGCTCGAGCGGATCGGCGAGGCGCCGGACCTCGCCGTGCTGTTCGCGTCGACGGCCCACACCGGTGCCGTCGAGGACATCGTCGCCACGGTCCGCCAGATCCTCCGGCCCGGGGTGCTGGTCGGGTGCACCTCCGCCTCGGTGGTCGGCGGCGCCCAGGAGATCGAGGATGCGCCGGCGCTGTCGCTCTTCGCCGCCCGGTTCGGCGGGGCGGGCCCGGCAGAGCCCGTGCGGCTCCAGGCCTTCCCGGGCGCCGACGGGCTCGCCATCTGGGGCCTGCCCGAGGTCGGGCCCGAGCCCCGCACGCTCGTGCTCCTCACGGATCCGTTCTCGTTCCCGGCCGACCAGCTCCTCGACGGTCTGGCCGAGGGCGACGGGGCGCTCACCGTGCTCGGCGGGCTGGCCGCCGGCGCCCGGGGCCCGGGCGGGAACCGGCTCGTGCTCGACGGCGCGGTCCACGACGACGGCGCGGTGGGCGTGCTCCTGCCGGCCGGCTTGGCCACCACCACGGTCGTGAGTCAGGGGTGCCGACCCATCGGCGACCCCATGGTCGTCACGCGATCCGAGGGGACCCTGCTCGACGAGCTGGCCAGCGAGCCCGCCCTCCCCCGCCTGCAGCGCCTCATCGGCGAGCTCACCGACGCCGAGCGCACGCTCGCGTCCCGGGGCCTCCACATCGGGCGGGTGGTCGACGAGCGCAAGGCCACGTTCGGCCGCGGCGACTTCCTCGTGCGCAACGTGCTCGGCGCCGTGCGCGAGCGCGACGCCGTGGCGGTGGGCGACGAGATCGAGATCGGCACGACGGTCCAGTTCCAGGTGCGCGACGCCGTCTCGGCCGACGACGACCTGCGGGCGCTGCTCGGCGGCAGCGAAGCGGCCGGCGCCCTGCTGTTCACCTGCAGCGGCCGGGGCACGCACCTCTTCGGCCGCCCCCACCACGACGCCGCCCTCGTCGACGCCACCACACCGGGGTCGGCGACCGCCGGCATGGCCTGTGCCGGCGAGATCGGCCCGGTCGGGGGCCGGGCCTTCCTCCACGGCTTCACCGCCAGCGTCCTCCTCTTCGACCCCTGATCGGACCGTTCCCCGTCGGCTCCGGCCGGGCGGAGGGCGGCGGTAGGGTCGACCGATGCCGTTCACCCCGGACCTGGAGACGCACGGGATCAACGTGATCCGGGGGCTGGCCATGGACGCCCCCCACAAGGCGAAGTCGGGCCACCAGGGCACGGCCATGGCACTGGCGCCGCTGGCCCACGTGCTGTGGACCCGGGTGATGGCGTACGACGCCGGCGCCCCCGACTGGCCCGACCGCGACCGCTTCGTGCTGTCGAACGGGCACGCGTCGATCCTGCTGTACTCGATGCTCCACCTGACGGGCTACGACCTCACGCTCGACGACCTCAGGGACTTCCGGCAGTGGGGCTCCCGCACGCCCGGCCACCCGGAGGTGCACCACACCGAAGGGGTCGAGGTCACCACCGGCCCGCTCGGGCAGGGGTTCGCCAACGCCGTCGGCCTGGCCCTCGCCGAGCGCTACCTGCGGGCCCGCTTCGGCGCCGACGTCGTCGACCACCGCACGTGGGCCATCGCCGGCGACGGCTGCCTGATGGAGGGCGTCAGCCACGAAGCGGCCAGCTTCGCCGGGCACCAGAAGCTGGGACGGCTCGTCGTCGTCTACGACGACAACCACATCACGATCGACGGCAAGACCGAGCTCGCCTACTCCGATGACGCAGCGGCTCGCTTCGAGTCGTACGGCTGGCACGTCGAGCGCCTCGGCGAGGTGGCCGAGGACCTCGACGACCTGGAGGCCGGCCTGCGGCGCGCCGCCGAGGTCGACGACCGCCCATCGCTCCTCGTGCTGCGCAGCCACATCGCCTACCCGTCGCCGAGCAAGACCGACGACCACGAGGCCCACGGCTACGCCCTCTTCGACGAGGAGATCCGCGAGGCGAAGGTCGCCATGGGGCTCCCGCCGGACGAGGCGTTCCACGTGCCCGACGAGGTGCTCGCCGCCTACCACGAGTCGGGCGGCCGCGGTGGCGCCGCCCGCGAAGCGTGGGCCGGGCGCCTCGACGGCCTCGGCGCCGACGACCGCGCCGCGTGGGACGCCGCCCTGGGCGGCACCGGCCTCGACGGCTGGATGGAGAAGCTCCCGACGTGGACCGTCGGCGACAAGGTCGCCACCCGCAAAGCCTCGGGTGCCTGCCTCCAGGCCATGGTCGACGTCGTGCCCGGCCTCCTCGGCGGCGGCGCCGACCTCACCGGGAACACCGGCACCCAGATCAAGGACCACGGCGTGCAGACGGCCGAGGACCCGGGCGGCCGGCAGATCTACTTCGGCGTCCGCGAGCACGCCATGGCCTCGGTCATGAACGGCCTCGCCCTCCACGGCGGCACCCTCCCTGTGGGCGGTACGTTCTTCGTCTTCTCCGACTACATGCGCCCGGCCCTCCGTCTGGCCGCCCTGTCGGAGGCGAAGGTCGTCCACAGCTTCACCCACGACTCGGTCGGCGTGGGCGAGGACGGACCGACGCACCAGCCGGTCGAGCACCTCGCCGCCCTGCGGGCCATCCCCGGCCTGCGAGTCGTCCGGCCGGCCGACGCCAACGAGACGGCCGTCGCCTGGCGGGTGGCGATCGGGGGCGAGGGACCGGTCGCCATCGTGCTGTCCCGCCAGGACATCACCGTCGTGAGCACGCCCGAGCAGGCGCAGGGGCTGCTGCAAGGCGGCTACGTGCTGGCCGAGACCGACGGCGTCGACGGCGACCCGAGCGAGCTCGACATCGTGCTCGTCGCCACCGGCAGCGAGGTGGCGCTGTGCGTCGAGGCCAAGCCGCTGCTCGAGGCCGAGGGCCTGCGGGTGCGCATCGTCTCGCTGCCGAGCTGGGACCTCTTCGAGCTGCTCGAGCCCGAGGAGCAGGACGAGGTCCTCCCCGAAGGGGTGGCCACGCTGGCGGTCGAGGCGGCCACCTCGTTCGGATGGGGCCGGTTCGCCGACGGCGTCGTCTCCATCGACCGGTTCGGCGCGTCGGCGCCGGGGAAGGTGGTCATGGAGCAACTCGGGTTCACCGCCGAGAACGTGGCCCACCAGGCCATCGAACTGCTCGAGGTCCTCGACGAGGACGACCACCACGACCACGACGGGCACGACCACGGCGGCGACCGCCAGACGAACGATCGGGAGGACTGACCATGGGCCGGCTCAACGAACTGTTCGACGGCCACGGCCAGTCGCCGTGGATGGACAACCTCAAGCGAGGGTGGATCACCTCGGGCGAGCTCCAGCGGTGGGTCGACCGCGGGGTCCGGGGCCTCACCTCGAACCCGACGATCTTCGCCAAGGCCATCGCCGACAGCCCTGACTACGACGAGCAGTTCTCCACCCTCGTCAACAGCGGCTCGTCGGTCGACGAGAGCTACTGGGGCCTCGTCACCACCGACATCGAGTCGGCCCTCGCCATCCTCCGCCCCGTCTACGACGCCTCCGACGGCGTCGACGGCTACGTCTCGGTGGAGGTGTCACCCGACCTCGCCCTCGACAGCGAGGGCACGTACGCCGCCGCCCAGCAGCTGTGGGACCAGATCGACGAGCCCAACCTCTACGTCAAGATCCCGGGCACGGCCCCCGGCGTCGACGCCATCCGCCGCTCGATCGCGGCGGGCCGCAACATCAACGTGACGCTGCTGTTCGGCCTGCAGCGCTACGACGAGGTCGTCGAGGCGTACCTCGCCGGCCTCGAGGAGCTCGTGGCCGGCGGCGGCGATCCTTCGCACGTCTCGTCGGTCGCGTCGTTCTTCGTCTCTCGGGTCGACACCGCGGTCGACCGCAGGTTGGGCGAGATCGGCACGCCCGAGGCGCTGGCGCTGAAGTCGAAGGCCGCCCTCGCCAACGCCCGCCTCGCGTACCAGCACTTCCTCCGGCACTTCTCGGGGCCCCGCTGGGAGGCGCTGGCCGCGGCCGGCGCCCGGGTGCAGCGGCCGCTGTGGGCATCGACGTCGACCAAGGACCCGAGCCTCCCCGACACGCTCTACGTCGATGGCCTCATCGGGCCGGACACGGTCAACACCATGCCCGACGCCACGCTCACCGCCGTCGACGACCACGGCCAGCTCACCCGCACCGTCGACGCCGACCCGGCGGCCGACGAGGCCACGGTCGCTGCGCTCGCCGCGCTCGGCATCGACCTCGAGGCGGTCGCTGCCACGCTCGAGGACGAGGGTGTGGCGTCGTTCGCCAAGAGCTTCGACGAGCTGATCGACTCGCTGTCGGCCAAGGCCGAGGATCTGCGCAAGTAGCGCCCACCCCGATGGCGGGGGACGCGATGGGCGATCTGCGCCGGTCGTGCGCCGCACTAGCGTCCCGCCGATGTTCGGGGAGCTGGTCGTCGTCGACGACGTGCCTGCGGAGTTCGCGGAGCGCGTGATCGAGGCGTACCACGCCCGGCCCAACGACGCGTTCTCGATCGCCCTTTCGGGCGGCGGGACGGCCCGGCGCTGCTACGAGCGGCTGGCCGACGACGCCGGTACGCAGATCGACTGGTGGAAGGTCGACGTGTACTGGGGGGACGAGCGTTGCGTGCCCCTCGACCACGAGGAGTCGAACTACCGGCTCGGCCGGGAGGCCCTGCTCGAGCGGGTCGGCGCGGTGAACGCCAACTACCCGATGCGTTGCGAGGAAGGGCCCGACCCGTACCAGCTGCGCCTCGGCGAGCTGGGCAAGCTCGACGTCGTCCATCTCGGCCTGGGCGCCGACGGGCACACCGCGTCGCTGTTCCCCGGTTCGCCCGGCCTCGACGCCGACCCCGGTCGGCTGGTCGTCATGAACGAGGACCCCTCGGACCGCAACCCGCACCCCCGGATGACGCTCACGATGGCGGGCATCTCGCGGGCCCGCCTCGCCCTCGTCACCGTGTCGGGCGAGGGGAAGCGGGAGGCGCTGGCCCGGGCCGCCGCCGACGATCCCGACGTTCCCGCCGCCCTCGTCCGAGCCGACCGCGTCGTTTGGCTGGCCGACGCCGACGCCGCCGGCGACCTCGCCTGATCACCGTCGAGGAAGTCCGGCGAGCCGCCGAGCGGCGCCGCTTCCACGAGCTCGGCCGGGTCCTCTTCGCCGACGAACCCCGCTGGGCCGCCCCCGTCGCCGCCTTCGAGCGGGGGCTGTTCGAGCGGGGCCACCCCTACCGTGCCGGCGCCGACGTCGTCCGCTTCCTCGTGCGCCGGCTCGGGACCGTGGTGGGCCGGGTGTGCGCGCATCACGTCGACGGTGACGCCGTCGGTTGGTTCGGCACGTTCGAGTGTGACGACGACCCCGCCGCGGTGGCTGCGCTGGTCGAGGTGGCCGGCGAGTGGGTCGCGGCCCGGGGGGCGCGCTCCCTGTCCGGGCCGGCGACGTTCACCCTGGCCGACGAGGCCGGGGTCCTGTTCAGCGGCTTCGACCATCCCGGCGGGACCGGCCGCCCGTGGCACCCCCCCTGGTACGCCGAGCACCTACAGGCCGCCGGCCTCTCGCGCGCTCATCGATCGTGGCCCCGGTGGCGCCTCCCC
>JACDCH010000350.1 GCA_013694495.1 Acidimicrobiia bacterium
GCCCGAGGCAGCCCCGGCCGACGACCACGCCGTCGCACCCGGTGGCGGCCTGCATGGCGATGGCGTCGGCGGCCTCCCAGATGTCGCCGTTGCCGAGCACGGGGATCGTCCGCACGGCGGCCTTGAGCTCGGCGATGGCGGACCAGTCGGCATCGGGGCCGTAGCGCTGCTCGGCGGTGCGGGCGTGGAGGGCGACGGCCGCCGCGCCCGCCTCCTCCGCCAGGAGGCCGGTGCGTACGGCGCAGCGGGACCGGTCGTCGACGCCGATGCGGAACTTCACCGTGACCGGCACGCCGTCGGGCGCCGCCGCCCGCACCGCGGCGCCCACGATGTCCGCCAGCAGCCGGGGGCGGGCCAGGAGCGCGGCGCCGCCGCCCCGGCGGGTCACCTTCGGGACCGGGCAGCCGAAGTTCAGGTCGACGTGCTCGACGCCGTGGTCGCCGATGGCCCGGCGCACGGCCTCGCCCATCGTCCCCGGCGCGGTGCCGTACAGCTGCGCGCTGCGGGGCCGCTCGTCGTCGTCGAAGCGCAGCATGCGCTTGGTCGCCTCGTTGCCCTCGACGAGGGCGCGCGCCGTGACCATCTCGTTCACGAAGAGCGCGCCCGGGAGGAACCCGCGGCAGACCTGCCGGAACGCCCGGTTCGTGACCCCGGCCATCGGCGCCAGCACCACGCCGGCGGCCACCGGGTGGGGCCCGATGGTCAGGCCCTGCGGACGGCCTGCGGCCGGGGCCGGCGCGCCCGCAGGTCCTTCCTGCGTCTCGACTCGATTCCAGGGTCCGGCGAGGGGGCTTCGCCGCTGCGGTCCGGACCCCTTCATCTCACGCCCACAGGTCCGGCCACCACACGTCGACCTCGCCGAGGAGACGCCGCAACAGCGGCAGCGACAGCCCGATCACGTTGCTGGGGTTGCCGACGATCCCGTCGAGCATCGGCGCCGAGCGGCCGTCGAGGGTGAAGCTCCCGGCGACGTGCAGCGCCTCCCCTGTGCCCAGGTAGGCGTCGAGCTCGCGGTCGTCGAACCGGCCGAAGAGGACGCCGGTCGACTCGACGTCGCGGGCCCGCTTGCCGGTGTCGGTGTCGATGACGCAGTGTCCCGTGCGCAGGATCGCCGTCCGGCCGCGCAGCTGCTGCAGGCGCTGGCGCGCCTGCTCGACCGAGGTCGGCTTGCCGTGGGCCTCGCCGTCGACGTCGAGCATCGAGTCGCACCCGACCACCACCGCGCCCGCCACCTCGGCGCGGCTGGCGACGGCCCCGGCCTTGGCCACGGCCAGCGCGTCGACGAGCTCGAGGATCGACCGGGCCTCGACGGCGTCCTCGTCGACGTCGGACACCACCACCTCGGGGGCGAAACCGGAATCGACGAGCAACCGCAGGCGCGCCGGCGACGCCGAGGCGAGCACGAGGCGGCGGGCGGGAGGCACGCCTCCAGGGTGGCGGGCCGACCCCGCCCCCCGTCAAGCGGCGGTGCCGGCGGCTCGCCACCCCTCGAACAGGAGGGCAGCCACCTCGGCCAGCCGCCCGTCGTCGTGGCCGACGAGGTAGAGCAGCATCCCCGGCGTGCACAGTGTCAGGTAGCGGGTGCCGACATCGTCGCCGTACCGGTAGCAAGGCTGCCCGCCGACGTCGACCTCCTCGGCGATCTCGGCCAGGCCGTCGGCCGCCGCCTGGGCCGCGTCGGACGACTCGTCGAGGAGCAGTGCGATGCCACAGCCCGCCGGCTCCGGGTCGCCGGTGCCGATCCAGCGGCCGACCGTGGCCCGCACGTGGGGCCCGACGGCAGGGTCGAGGGCCGGCCCGGCGGCCATCTGGTCGAGGACCTCCGGCGCGACGTCGGCGTAGCCGAGGCCGCCGAGCACGGGGAAGATCCGATCGGCGACAACAGCAGGGTCCACGGCGGCGGCGGTCAGAACTCGGTCGTGGCGTCGTACAGCCAGGAGAGGTCGGCCGTGTCGAGCCGCTCGTGCCAGGCCGCCGGTGCTGCATCCATCAGCGTTCGGTAGTCCCAGTAGTCCCGCCACCGGGTGATCACGCCGTCGGCGACGCGCTGCACCGACACGAACGGCAGGGCCACCGTGGCGCCGCCCTCCCACGTCCAGATCTCGGTGTGCTCGGTCATCACGGTGCCGTCGGCGCCGCTGGCGATGCGGACCTCCGGGTCGTGGTCGTAGCCCACGAGCGGGTCGAGGCCGAGCCGCAGCCGCGCCTCGATGCCGTCCGGTCCCTTCGCCGCCGTCGAGGGGCCGGCGGGCACGTCGTAGTAGAGCGAGTCGGGCCCGAAGTACGAGCGGATCCGGACCCAGTCGCGTTCGTACAGCGCAGCCCAGAACCCCTGGACCACCTCGATCGCCGCGTCGCTCACGCCGCCACCATCACAGCCGCTCGATGATCGTGACGTTCGCCTGGCCGCCGCCCTCGCACATGGTCTGGAGGCCGTAGCGGCCGCCGGTGCGCTCGAGCTCGCCGAGCAGGGTGGTCATGAGGCGGACCCCGGTGGCGCCGAGCGGGTGGCCCAGCGCGATGGCGCCGCCGTTGGGGTTGACCGTGGCCGGGTCGGCGCCCGTGTCGGCCAGCCAGGCGAGCACGACCGACGCGAAGGCCTCGTTGATCTCGACGGCGTCGATGTCGTCGATCGTGAGGCCGCTCTTCTGGAAGGCGTAGGCGGTGGCCGGGATCGGGGCCGACAGCATCTTGACCGGATCCTCGCCCCGCACCGACAGGTGGTGGATGCGGGCCCGGGGGGTGAGGCCGTGCTCCTTCAACGCCTGCTCGCTCACGATCAGCATCGCCGCCGACGCGTCGGAGATCTGCGAGGAGACAGCGGCCGTGATGCGCCCGCCCTCGCGCAGGGTCTTCAACGAGCGGATCTTCTCCCAGTTGGGCTCGCGGGGCCCCTCGTCGCGGGCGAGCCCGTTGACGGGCACGATCTCGCGCTCGAAGCGACCCGCGGCGGTGGCCTGGATGGCCCGGGTGTGGGACTCGACCGCGAACGCCTCCATGTCCTCCCGGCTGATGCCCCACTGCTCGGCGATGAGGTCGGCGCCGCGGAACTGGCTGATCTCCTGGTCGCCGTAGCGCTTCGCCCACCCCTCGCTGCCGGCAAAGATCTCGGGCAGGCCCATGCCTTCGGTGACGGTCATCGCCGACGAGATCGGGATCATCGACATGTTCTGCACGCCGGCCGCGACCACGACGTCGGAGACGCCGGCCATGACGGCCTGGGCGGCGAAGTGCACGGCCTGCTGCGACGAGCCGCACTGCCGGTCGATCGTCACGCCCGGCGTCGTCTCCGGGAGGCCCGCCGCCAACCACGCGGTGCGGGCGATGTCGCCGGCCTGCGGGCCGATCGTGTCGAGGCAGCCCATGACGACGTCCTCGACCGCGGCGGGGTCGATGCCGGTCCGGTCCATCAGCGCGTTGAGCGTGATGGCGCCGAGGTCGGCCGGGTGGATCTGGCTGAGCGTGCCGCCCCGCTTGCCCACGGGGGTGCGCACGCTGTCGACGATGAAGGCTTCGGGCATGGGAGGTCTCCTACTGGTCAGATGCCGAGCGCGGCGGCGACGCGGTCGGCGTGGAAGGCGCGGACTCCCCAGGCGCGGCTGAGGGCCCAGGCCCGCTTGAGGAAGAGGTGGAGGTCGTGCTCGACGGTGTAGCCGATGGCGCCGTGGCACTGCAGGGCGGCGCGACCGGCGACGTCGGCCGCGTCGGTGGCGAGGGCCTTGGCCATCGAGACGTCGCGGGCGCGGGTGGGCGCCTCCGTCGCCGTCGACCACGCGGCCCGGGCCACGGCCGGACCGGCGAACTCGATCGCCAGGCGGGCGTCGGCGAGGTGGTGCTTGACGGCCTGGAAGCTGCCGACGGACACGCCGAACTGGTGGCGCTCCGTCACGTAGGCGACGGTCATGTCGAGCATGGCGTGGGCGAGCCCGACGAGCTGCGCCGCCGTGCCGAGCACGCCCCGGTCGTGAGCGAGGCCGACGACGGCGGGGTCGTCGGTGAGCAGCGCCCCGGCTGCTCCCGGCTTCGGCCTCACGCGGGCCAGGCGGCGGGCCCGGTCGACGGCCGGCACCGGATCGAAGTCGACCTCGTCGGGGGCAAACGTCCGCAGCCCGCCGCCGACGTGCAGCAGGAGCACGTCGGCGTCGCCCGCGCAGGCCACGAGCGGCCCGCCCAGGTCGCTGGCCACCAGCGCACTGCCGACGCCGAGGGGGACGGCCACCAGCGCGGTCTCGACGATCGGGTGGGGCAGGGCGGCGCGCCCGGTCTCGAGGACCACGGGCACGAGCGAGCACTCGTCGAGGCCGAGGCCGTCGACGTCCTCGGCTTGCAGGATGGCGAGCACGCCCATCTCGGCCAGTGCGTCCCACGGCGCGCGGTCGAGCACCTCGGCCGAGCCGGCCGCCCGCACCACCGCCGGCGGGCAGGCCCTGGCGAGCAGGTCGCGCGCCGCGTCCTGGAACGCCTGCTGGTCCTCGTCCCAGCCGAACCTCATGCGGCCACCCCGCGCGCACCGGTCACTTGCGGGGCAGCCCGAGGAGGCGTTCGGCCGCGATGTTGCGCTGGATCTCGTTGGTCCCGGCGTAGATCGGCCCGGAGAGGGCGAACTGCCACCCCTTCGACCACGGCCCCTCGACCTCGGCGTCGGCGCCGATGATGTCGAGGGCGAGCTCGTGCAGCTCGACGTCGAGCTCGGACCACCACAGCTTCATGAGGCTGGCCTCGGCCCCGGCCTTGTCGCCGCCGGCCAGCCGGGTGACGGTGCGCAGCGTCTGGAGCTGGTACGCCTCGGCTTTCATCCAGGCGTCGGCGACCCGGCGGCGGAGCGCGGCATCGGTGAAGTCGCGCCGCCCGTACAGGCCGGCAACCCGTTCGGCGGTGACGAGGAAGCGGCCCGGCGAGCGCAGCGTGAGCCCCCGCTCCGACCCGGCCGTGGCCATGGCCACACCCCAGCCGCCACCCACCTCGCCCAGCACGACCCCGCCGGGGACGGCCTCGTCGGCCAGGAAGGCGTCCTCGAAGAACACCTCGGCGAAGCCCTCGTCGCCGTCGAGGCGACCGAACCCGCGCACGGTGACGCCGGGAGTGTCGAGGGGCACGAGCAGGTAGGTCAGCCCCTTGTGGCGGGCGGACTCGGGATCGGTGCGGAACAGGCCGAACAGGTGCGTGCAGAAGGCGCCGCGGGTGGTCCACGTCTTCTGGCCGTCGAGCACCCAGCCGCCGTCGACCCGGCGGGCCTTGCTGGCCACCGACGCGAGGTCGCTGCCGGCGTTCGGCTCGGACCAGCCCTGGCACCAGAGGTCGTCGGCCGCGGCCATCCGGGGGAGGATCCCGTCGCGCTGCTCCGGCGTGCCGAACTCGTAGATCGACGGCGCCAGCAGGAAGATGCCGTTCTGCGTCACCCGTTGCGGCCCGCCGGCTCGGTAGTACTCCTCCTCGAACAGCAGCCAGTCCCACAGCGACGCCGCGCGCCCGCCGTGCTCCTCGGCCCACGACACGACGGCCCACCGGTCGGCGAACAGCGTGCGCTCCCACTCGCGGTGCAGCGCGAAGCCCTCCGCGGTGTCGCCCGACGGCAGGTCGCGCGGCACGTTCGCCTCGAGCCAGCTCCGGGCCTCGGCCCGGAACGCCTCCTCCTCGGTCGACCAGGTGAGGTCCACGTCAGGACCTGCGGACGCAGTGCGATCGGACGGCGCGAGGCCGCAGGTCCTGACTGCGCCTCCATTCGGTTCCGGGTTCCCGCATGAGGGGCTTCGCCCGGGGCGGTCGGGAACTCTTCATCTCAGGACCTGCGGATGGATTCCCGCCGACGATCATGGGGCCGCAGGTCCTTCCTGTGTCTCGATTCGATTCCGGGGCCCGGCGAGGGGGCTTCGCCGGGACGGTCCGGTCCCCTTCATCTCAGCCCCCGAGCCGCTTCAGCGTGAGCTCGGCGTCGGTGCGGATCCGGGCGAGGAGCTCGGCCACGGTGGGCAGCTCGTCGATGACGCCGGCGACCTGGCCGCTGGGCAGGATGCCGACCTCGGGCCGGCCGTCGACCATCGTCGCCTTGATGAGCATCGGCGCGTTGGCGGCCAGCGCGACCTGGCTCCACGTGAGGTCCTGGTTGCGCTTCATCGCCAGCCCTTCCTTCACCAGCGCCGCGAACGAGGTGCCGGTCTCCTTGCGGAAGCGCAGGGCCGCAGCTGCGGCCCGGGGGAAGCGGAGCAGCTTCGGCGAGCGCTCGATGCGGTCGACCACCTCGGTGCGGATGACCCGCTGGGGAGCGCCGTCGAGGGCAGTGGTGACGACGGTGTCGGTGGGCGTGGCCGCCACGTACAGGACCTTGACCCCGGCCGGCACGTGGCTCTCGGCGGTGAGCAGGAACCGCGTGCCCATGGCGATGCCGTCGGCGCCGTAGGCGAGGGCGGCCACGAGGCCCCGGCCGTCGAAGAAGCCGCCGGCGGCGAGCACAGGGATGGACGCCCCCACCGCGTCGACGACGGCGGGGAGGAGCAGCGTGGTGGGCACGACGCCGGTGTGGCCGCCGCCCTCGCCGCCCTGGGCGATGACCGCGTCGACGCCCATCTCGAGCACCTTCTCGGCGTGGCGCCGGGCGCCGACGGTGGGCATGACGAGCACGCCGGCGTCGTGGCAGCGGGCGACGGCGCCCTTCGTCGGGGCCCCGGCGAAGCTGACGAGGCGCACGCCCTCGGACACGACGAAGGCGACCCGTTCTTCGAGGTCGGGTTGGTCGGCCCGGAAGTTCACGCCGAACGGGCGGTCGGTGCGGTCCTTCACCTTTCGCACCGCGACCAGCAGCTGCTCGGGCGTCATGGTGACCGCGGCCAGGATCCCGAAGCCTCCGGCGGCGCTCGTCGCCGCGGTCAGCGACGCCCCCGACACCCAGCCCATGCCCGTCTGCACGACCGGCAGCTCGCAGCCGACGAGGGCACAGAACCGGGTGCGCAGTGGATCTGACACGCCGTCAGATTACGAGCGGCGCCGCCGCCGGGCCGAACCCGCGCTCCCCGACCGGGCGCTAGGGGTTCGGCACCTCCTGCTCCCTCGTCGCCGCCGGGTCGATGACCTCGCGGATGAGGGCCAGCTCGTCGTCGGTGGGCAACCGTGACTCGGGGACGTCGTCGGGCACCACCAGGTCGAAGCCGGTGGCGGCGGCGACCTCCTCGACTGTCACGCCGGGGTGCAGCGAGCGCAGGCGCATGCGGTGGTCGGTGGTCTCGAAGTCGAGGACGCAGAGGTTCGTCACGACCCGGCGGATCTCGTGGTACCGGGCCACCTCGGGGCCGAGCTCGGCCGCCCGGTCGTAGCCGATGCCGCACACCGTGTCGACCTTCTCGCACACCACCTTGGGGCCGTGGTTCGGCACCCAGTACGACGTCGTGTGGTTGATGGTGTTCCCCGGCGCCCCGCGGTAGCCGAGCAGCTGCGTGCGGGGCTGCTGGTAGTCGCCGATGGCGGCGATGTTCTGGTTGCCGTAGCGGTCGACCTGGGTGGCGCCCATCATCACGTGGCGCTTGGCGTTCCAGACCCAGTCGAACATGTGCCGGTACGGGTTGAAGTGCTCGATCACCAGGTCGGCCGGCGCCGGCACGGCCTCGTCGTTGGCCACGAGCTTCGCCTCGCCGTCGGTCATGGCCAGGTCGGGCTCGAAGGTGGCCCGCGCCAGGCGCCCGCCGATCATCGGGATGGTGCCGATCGGGTTGCAGATGATCTCGCCGTCGCCCCGGAAGACGTCGGCCACCGCGACGACGCACACCTCGGCGCGGGTCGGTGCCCCGAGCTCGAGCTCGGTCACGCCGCCGCCTCCGCGGCCCGCTTCTCCTGGTAGTCCGACTCGGAGAGGTCGAGCCAGGCGGACTTGAACTCGGCCCACGCTTCCGCCGACTTGGCCGAGGCGGCGTAGGACTTCTGGAACGTCTCGTCGCGGTCGTAGTCGGGGACGCAGCTCGTGAAGTGGGCGCCGCCGGTGGCCTCGACGACGCCGTCGACCTGCAGCCGGCTGATCAGCAGCCGGGTGAGCCCCACGGTCGGCTCGAGGTCGTCGGTGGGCACCACGTACTCGGCCGACACGTAGGCCTTGTCGGCTGCGCCCACGAAAAGGTCGTCGAAGTAGGGGTCGGGCCCGAGGTAGCCGGCGTTGCCGCGTGGGTCGGCCCGGTTCAGGTGCACGAGCGCGGCGTCGAGGCGCAGCGCGGGCGCGGCCACGAGCGTCTCGCCGTCGTCGTACGGCGACGTCACCGTGCGCAGGCGCGGGTTGTCGCGGAACAGGTCGGAGCCGAGGCCGACCCGGGTCGGCAGGAACGGCACCCGCCAGTTCGCCGCCTGCAGGCCCAGCAGCAGGAGCCCCTCGTCCCACGGCTCGTCCTCGATCGCGCCGGACTGCCGGGCGGCGCGGAAGTGGGGCTCGAGCGGGATCGTGTCGAGCGACACGAACGCGTAGACCGCCTTGCGGACCTTGCCGGCGGCGCAGAGCAGGCCGAGGTCGGGGCCGCCGTAGGCGACGATGGTGAGGTCGTCGAGGTCCGAGCGGAGGATCGCCCGGATCAGCGACATCGGCTTGCGCCGGCTCCCCCACCCGCCGATGCCGATGGTCATGCCGGAGCGGAGCTCGGCCACGACTTCGTCCTCGGTCATGCGCTTGTCGGTCATCGGCTGGTGTCGGTCTCGCGCTTGGCGACGAAGGCGTCGCGGTGCTCGTCGGCCACGCCGGCGAGGTTGAGCTCGAACGTGAAGCCCTGCTCGAAGCGGTAGCTGCGCTTCACGTCCCACGGGTCGATGCCGTTCAGCGACTCCTTGGCGGCCCGGATGACCGTGGGCGACTTCGACGCGATCGTGGCCGCCACTTCGAGGGCGGCGGTGCGCAGCTCGTCGAGCGGGACCACCCGGAGGACGCTGCCGTGGTGGTGCAGCTGGGCGGCCGTGGCCGTGGCCGACGTGTACACCATCGCCCGCATGAGGTGCTGGGGAACGAGCCGCGACAGGTGGGTGGCGGCTCCCAGCGCGCCCCGGTCGACCTCGGGCAGGCCGAACGTGGCGTCGTCGCTGGCCACGATGACGTCGGCGTTGCCGACGAGCCCGATGCCGCCGCCCAGGCAGAAGCCGTTGACGGCGGCGACGACGGGCACCGGGCAGTCGTAGACCGCGGCGAAGGCGGCGTAGCAACCGCGGTTGGCACCGATCAGCGCGTCGTGGCCCTCGGTGGCCTGCATCTCCTTGATGTCGACGCCGGCGTTGAAGCCCCGCCCCTCGGCCCGGAGCACGACCACCCGGACCTTCGGGTCGCGGCCGTGGTCGGTGATCACGGCGGCCAGCTCGAACCAGCCCGCCACCGTGAGGGCGTTGACCGGCGGGTTGTCCATGACGACCTCGGCGATGCCCCGCTCGTCGACCGTGCTGGAGATCCCCACGGCCGGCACCGTAGCGAAACCTGACGGTGCGTCAGAAGGCCGCCTCCACGATCTCGGAGCCCGAGCGGCAAAACTCATCGGAACCGCGATGAGTCCTCGCGGCCGCCGTCGTTGCACCCGTCTGTCAACCACGACGCACGAACACAGGAGGCAACGACATGGACATGAAGCTCGAGCTGGTGGTGCTGCCGGTCAGCGACGTCGACCGGGCGAAGGCGTTCTACGAGAAGGCCGGTTTCCGAGTCGACGTCGACCACCGGGCCGGACCCGACTTCCGGGTCGTGCAACTCACGCCGCCGCGATCCGAGTGCTCGATCACCATCGGCACCGGCCTGACGCCGTCGGAGCCGGGCAGCGCCAAGGGGCTCCACCTCGTCGTCACCGACATCGAGGCGGCCCGGGGCGAGCTCGTCAAGCGCGACATCGACGTGAGCGAGCCGTTCCACTTCGGTGCCG
The DNA here is from genome assembly GCA_013694495.1 of Acidimicrobiia bacterium. Taxonomy (GTDB): domain Bacteria; phylum Actinomycetota; class Acidimicrobiia; order Acidimicrobiales; family JACDCH01; genus JACDCH01. The sequence continues at coordinate 9,864 of JACDCH010000350.1, forward strand.
AGGGTCAGGTCCCGGGGGTGCCACCCGGAGCACCTCAGCTACGCCACGTTTGCCACGTTCGACGACCCCGACGGCAACGGCTGGCTCCTCCAGGAGGTCGAGGCCCGCAACCCGGAGCGGGCGTGGTGACGGCCACCCTCGAGCGAGCCCTCGCCGGCGACGAGGCCGCGCTCGGCGAGCTCACCGGCCGCCACCGCCGGGAGCTGCACGTGCACTGCTACCGCATGCTCGCGTCGTTCGACGATGCAGAGGACGCCGTTCAGGAGACACTCCTGCGAGCCTGGGGCCGCCGCGCCGGCTTCGACGGCGGCACGATGTTCCGGGCCTGGCTCTACAGCATCGCCACGAACGTCTGCCTCGACGCCATCCGCCGGCGGGCCCGCAACCCGGTGGTGGCCCGCTCCTACGCCGAGGTGCCGTGGCTGCAGCCCTACCCCGACCCGCTCCTCGACGAGCTCGCACCCGACGAC
>JACDCH010000352.1 GCA_013694495.1 Acidimicrobiia bacterium
CGCCGCCCGCGGGGGCGGCACCGTTGGTGCTGGTCGGGCGGGGGCGGCTGCGGCCGCCGCGAGCGCCGCGTCGGCGGCGGTTCGCGCTGGCGGCATCGCCCTCAGCGGGCGGCGAACCCTCGGACGGGGTCTCGTTCGGCCGGGGGGCAGCTGCGCCCTCGGCCGGGGTGTCGTCGGACATCGATGGGACCTTTCACGAAGCGCGCGCTTCCGGTACGGGGGGCGCGCTGTGCTGCGCCAGCGACCAGCCGGCCACCTCAGGGGGGCTCGGCAGCGGTTCGATGCGCTCGTCGCCGGCGCGGATGAATTGGTGGATCCGGCACACCCGACCGTCCCGCCAGCCCGGTCGGCCGGCCACGAGGGCGGCGATCAGGTCGGCGGCGCGCAGCGCGCGAGGTTGGTTGGCGAGCTCCGCATGGAGCTCGGTGCCAGATGGGGTTCGCCCGACCACGGAGAGGTCGAGCAGGGCGCAGCGGAGATCCTCTGTGGTCTCGCGCCCCTTGCGCTCTCGGGTGACGACCAGCTGGTCTTCGCCGAGCAGGTGCTCGACGGCGCCGGCGACCTCCCCTGGGTCGTCAGCGATCACCTCCAGCCGCCAGGTGCACGAGGTCACGGCCTCCTGCAACGACGGCGTGCCGGGCTCGACCACTGCTGCTCCCTGCACCGCGAAGCCCGCGGGCAGGGCAGGATCGAGCCGGGCCTGGATGGCCGCGACATCCACCGACGTCCCCTCGGGAGGACGCAGGTCGACGTCGAGGTACTCGCCGAGCGACTCGTGGCCTGTGGACAGGGCCAGTCCGAAGCTCAGCTTGGGCCGGGGGGCGAACCCCTCGGAGTAGGCGACGGGCATCTCGACCCGCCGCAGGGCCCGCTCCCAGATGCGAGCCGTGTCCCGGTGGCTGGTGAACCGCACCTTCCCCAGCTTGGAGAAGCGAATGCGCAGGCGCATCCGGCCGTCGGTGTCACCGGACACCGGGTGGGCGTCCGGCGGGAGCACCGGGGTGGCGGGCGGGGGCGGCATGTCGAGCGGAGCCTACCGCCGGCCGTCAACCCCTTCGGGGCAGCAGGGTGACAGGCACGTCACCCCCACGCGCGAGGTCCTGGCCCGTGCCCTGGCTGCCGCCGGCCGGCGGTGTGGCCGACGCCACGACGTGCTCGATGCCGTAGCCCGTGCAGGCGCCGCAGTCGTAGCAGGGGGTCCACCGGCAGTCGGGCAGGCCGTGCTCGGCCAGGGCGTCCTGCCAGTCCTGCCACAGGAAGTCGCGGTGGAGGCCGGCCGAGAGGTGGTCCCACGGCAGCGCCTCGTCTTCGCGGCGGTGGCGGTGCACGTACCAGTCGAGGTCGAGGCCGTGCTCGGCCATCGCCTCCTCCCACAGCTCGAGGCGGAAGTGCTCGCCCCACTCCTGGAACACGCCGCCGCGCCGCCACACCGACTCGATGACGGCCCCGACGCGGCGGTCGCCCCGGCTGGCCAGGCCCTCGGCCACGCTCGCCCGGGGGTCGTGCCACTTCAGGTGCACGCCCTTGTCGCGCTTGAGGGCGTCGCGCAGGAGGCCGACCTTGCGGTGGAGCTCGGGCCTCGTGTCCTGCCCGAACCACTGGAACGGCGTCTGGGGCTTGGGGACGAAGCCGCCGACCGACACCGTCACCGAGGCGCCGGTGTTGTGCTGCTTGCCGATCTTGGCCACGTTGCGGGCGAGGGCGGCGATGCCCAGCGTGTCCTCGTCGGTCTCGGTGGGGAGGCCGGTGAGGAAGTACAGCTTCATCCGGCGCCAGCCCTGCGAGTACGCCGACTCGACCGCGGTGTACAGGTCCTCCTCGGTGATCAGCTTGTTGATCACCTGGCGCAACCGCCACGACCCGGCCTCGGGGGCGAAGGTGAGGCCGGACCGCCTCGCCTTCTGCAGCTGGGCGGCGATGCCGACGGTGAACGCGTCGACCCGCAGCGAGGGCAGGTTGACCGAGGTGAGCCCGCCCGGGCCGCACAGCTCGTTGCGGCCGCTGATGTCGCCGACGACCTCCTCGATGCCGGAGAAGTCGGCGGTCGACAGGGACGTCAGCGCCACCTCGTCGTAGCCGGTGCGGCGTAGCCCCTCGGTCACCATCGTGCGCACCTGCTCGGCCGGACGCTCCCGCACCGGGCGGGTGATCATGCCGGCCTGACAGAAGCGGCAGCCGCGGGTGCAGCCCCGGAAGACCTCGACGTTGAGCCGGTCGTGAACCACCTCAGTGAGCGGCACGAGCTGCTGCTTCGGGTACGGCCACGCGCCGAGGTCGGCGATCGTGCGCTTCTCGACCCGGGCGGGCACGTCGTCGAACCGGGGGACGGTGGCCACGAGGGCGGAGCCGTCGTACTCGCACTCGTACAGCGACGGCACGTACACGCCCTCGATGCCGGCGAGGTCGCGCAGCACTCGCTGGCGCGACCCCTCGGGCTTGGCCGCCCGCTTCCAGGCGGCCAGGACCTCGGTGATCTCGCTGACGACCTCCTCGCCGTCGCCCAGCACGGCCGCGTCGACGAAGTCGGCCAGCGGCTCCGGGTTGAAGGCGCAGTGCCCGCCGACGATGACGAGCGCATCGCCGTCCGAGCGTTCGGCGGCGTGGAGCGGGATGCCGGCGAGGTCGATGCACTCGAGGACGTTCGTGTAGACGAGCTCGGCCGAGAGGTTGAAAGCGAGGACGTCGAAGTCGGCGGCCGGGCGGTGCGAGTCGACGCTGAACAGCGGCAGCCGCTCGCGCCGGAGGGCGACGGCGAGGTCGGTCCACGGGCAGTAGGCTCGCTCGGCCACGGCGTCGGGACGCTCGTTGAGGATCTCGTAGAGGATCTGCAGGCCCTGGTTCGGCAGGCCGACCTCGTACGTGTCGGGGTAGGCGAGCAGCCAGGCGACCTTGTGCGGGGCGTGCACGGGGACGACCGATCCGTCCTCGCAGCCGATGTAGCGCGCCGGCTTCTGGACAGTCGGCAGGATCGCCTCGAGCTGCGGCCAGATCGTCGTCACGACGTCAACGGTAGGTGGCGACGGGACGGGCGGCCCCTTCGGATCCGCCCGAAGGACTGCCCGAACGGCCATGGCGAGCGCCGCCGCGAATGCCTACGTTCCGTAGCGTCACTCAACCCACACGGAGGGCCAGCGATGGGCAAGGTCGTTTTCAGCGGACACGGGGGCTTCGAGCCCTCGACGGTCCCGCCGACGGTGCGCAATGCCGGCGGGCACCACGATCTACTTCTACTCCGAGAACGGCAAGGCGCTCCTCGACTCCTTCGGCGGCGAGCTGGAGTCGATGTCGGCGATGTTCGACCAGGCCAGCCCCAGCCAGACGGTGGGCCCCGGCGAACCCTGCCCGAACTACACGCTGTACCCGCCTGACGACCTCGACATCAAGGACAGCCCCGACGTCGACCAGTACACGGTCGGCGGGCCGATCACCCTGGCCGAGCTCGTGACCGACCCCGCCATCATCGGCAACGAGTGCTACTGGGCGGCCTGCCGCGTGGTCGACCTCAACGAGGTCGGTGGCGAGCTGATCGGCTGAACGCCGGGCAGACCACCTTCGGCGGCGACGAGGGCGAGGTCGGCGTCGCCATCGACGACCAGTCGGCGGTCGTGAGCGCGGCCGATGCCTGGCTGACGTGGTTCTGGCCCCAGGACGAGGACGCCCAGCGGGCGGCCTTCGACGACCTGTCGTCGGGCTACAAGCGCATCTACAGCGACTACAGCCCCGACCTGGCCACCTGGGCCCGCCAGCACGACTACATCGTGCGAGCCGCCCGGCTCGCGACCGCCGGCGCCCGCCGCTTCTCAGCTGAAGCGGCGGAACAACCCGCGCCGCGACCCGCCTGTGGACCGCAACGACCGAGCGGAGCGAGGGCCACGAACTCGCCGGAACGGAGCGAAGCGAGTGACGGCGAAGAACTCAGGACCTGCGGATGGATTGCGGGGCGACGGCTCCTGGCCGCAGGTCCTTCCTGTGTCTCCATTCGATTCCGGGTGGCCGCGTCGAGGGGCTTCGCCCGGGGCTGTCGCAACCCTTCATCTCAGCTGAAGCGGCGGGCGTGGACGTTGAGGACGAGGCCCAGGGCAGCGAAGGTGGCGAGCGTCGATGAGCCCCCGTAGCTCACGAGCGGCAGTGGGATGCCGGTGATGGGCATGATCCCCATCGTCATGCCGACGTTCTCAAAGATCTGGAACAGCAGCATGCAGAGGACCCCGACGCACACGAGCGTCCCGAAGTCGTCGCGCGCCAGCTGGGCCGTGCGCCACACCCGCCAGATCACGATGGCGAAGAGGGCGAGGAGGGTCGCGGCCCCGACGAAGCCGAGCTCCTCCCCCACCGCCGTGAAGATGAAGTCCGTGTGCTGCTCGGGCACGTTGTCGAGCCGGGTCTGGCTGCCCTCGAAGAGCCCGCGGCCGAACGTGCCGCCGGCGCCGATGGCGATCTTGGACTGCTCGAGGTTGTAGGCCTCGTCGCGCTGGCCCTCGCCGCCCTGGTTCAGGAACACCGTGAGGCGGTCGCGCTGGTAGTCCTCGAGCATGTCGCTGTTCAGCACGAACCCGGTGAACAGCAGGCCCACGGCCGCGATGGCCACGAGGTGCTTGACCTGCACCCCGCCCACGACCAACCCGCCCGCGCCGACGGCCACGAGCACGAGGGCGGTGCCGAGGTCGGGCTGCAACATGATGAGCCCGAGCGGCACGGCGACGAGGACGAGCAGGGCGCCGAGCCGGCGGGCGTCGATCTCCTCACGGAAGTGCGACGCCAGCGCGGCCAGGCCAATGATGACGGCGAGTTTCGTGATCTCCGAGGGCTGCAGCTGGAACGGTCCGAGCTGGAACCAGGCCTGGGTGCCCTTGCGCTCCGACCCCATGGGCGAGACTACGAGGGCGAGGAGCAGGCAGCACCCGCCGTACAGCACGGGGGCGAAGTCGCGGAACCGCCGGTAGTCGATGCCCGCCGCCGCCAGCAGCACGCAGAACCCGATGAGCACGAAGAGCGCCTGGCGCTTGGCGAAGCTCGAGTCGAACGGCTCCACGGGCCCGCGGGTGGCCGAGTACACCATCAGGGTCCCGATGGCGGAGATGGCGCCGATGCAGCCCACGAGGACGAGGTCGAGGTGGCGCCAGGGCGACGCCGGGTTGGCGCCGAGGCGGCTGGCGGTGTGGCGGGCGAGGCCCGAGCGGGGGGCGGTGATGCCGACCATCAGTCGAGCACGTCCCCGCCCGCGAGGGGGTCGGCCGACTCGGCCAGCGGCTCGCTGAGGACGCCCCCGGGCCCGACGGTCGGCCGGATGCTGGGATCGGCGATCGGGGCGAAGATCCGGCGGACGACGGGGGCGGCGGCGACGCCGCCGAATCCCGACTCCTCGAGGAAGGCGGCGGCGACGTAGGGCGGCGGCTGGCCGGCCGGCGCCGGGCCCATGCCGACGAACACCGCGGTGTCGGCCTTGCCGGCGACCTGCGCGGTGCCGGTCTTGCCGGAGACGACGAAGCCCTCGGGAAAGCCGGAGAACGTCGTGTAGGCGGTGCCCCGGGGCTCCTCGGACCCGGTGACGCCGGCGAAGCCGCGCATCAGCGCCTCGTGCCACGTCGGGTCGAAGGGCACGCTGCGGATCACCCTCGCCTCGTACGAGCGCACCAGCACATCGCTTCCGGCCTCGGTCACCCGCAGGGCGATGTTCGGCGACAGCAGCGTGCCGCCGTTGGCCAGCGCGACGTAGGCGTTGGCGAGCTGCATCGGGGTCGTGAGCATCTCGCCCTGGCCGATCGAGATGTTGACGTTGTCGCCCGCCTGCCACTCGCCGTCGGTGAAGATCTCGGGATCGGCCTCGTGCCGGGCGGCGTACTCCTCGGGGGTCATCACCCGGCCCGACAGCTCGTTCGAGAGGGCGATGCCGGTGTCGGCCCCCATCCCGAACAGCTCGGCCGCGGCCTGGATCGGGTCGCCGACGCGGTCGCGCTCGAACCACGCCCGGGCGCCGATCTCGTAGAAGTAGGCGTCGCTCGAAACCGTGATGGCCTCGGCCAGGTCGACGTTGCCGTACGGGGTGCGGCCGGCGTTGTACTTGATGCACGTGCCGCCGCTGCAGTTGGGGATCCGGTACGAGCCGACGTCGTGGAAGACGTCGGCCGGCGCCCGGAGCCCCGAGCTGAGGGCGGCGTAGGCGGTGATGAGCTTGAAGGTGGAGCCGGGGGCGTACTGGCCGGCGATGGCCCGGTTCGTGAACGGCGCGTAGCTGCCCTCGCCGGTGAGCGCCGTCCACTCCGTCTGGTCGATGCCGTCGGTGAAGGTGGACGGATCGAAGTCGGGGTATGACGCCATGGCCACGATCGAGCCGTCGGTCGTGCTCTCGACGACCACCGATCCGGCGGGTGCGACGTTCGGGTCGTTGCCCCGGCTGACCCGGCGCTCGCGGGCGTTGAGCAGCTCCTCCTCGAGGGCCTGCTCGGCGATGGCCTGGATGGTGACGTCGACCGAGAGGTGGAGGTCGTGACCCGGGACGGGCGGGGTGTAGCTCAGCTCGCTGACCGTGTTGCCGGCCCGGTCGACCTCGAGCACGCGCGTGCCGGGCGTGCCCCGCAGATCCTCCTCGAACGTGCGCTCGACCCCGCTCTTCCCGATCTCGTCGGTGAGCTGGTAGCGGTCGGGCGAATCGCGGCGGGAGGCGAACTCCTCGTCGTTGATGGCCCCGACGTAGCCGAGCACGTGCGACGCCGTGCGCCCGAACGGGTAGCTGCGGATGGCCCGGGCGTCGACCTGGACGACGTCGGCGAAGTCGGCCCGGTGCTCGGTGAGGTAGATGGCGAGCGACTCCGGGACGTCCTCGACCACCGGCACCGGCGTGTACGGGCTGAAGCGGTCGGATGCAACGCGCGCCTCGAGCTCGTCGACCGTGAGCGTCGCCTCGACGGGAACGAGCTCGGCCACGAGCCGGGTGAGCAGGTCGGTGCGCTCGGCGTCCTCGAGGGCGGCGAGCCGCTGCCGGTCGAGGGTGGCGACGTAGGACAAGCGGTTGTCGACCAGCACGACGCCGTTGCGGTCGAGGATCCGGCCCCGCGGCGCCGGCTCGATGATCACCCGCTGCTGGTTGGCGGTCGCCTGGAGCTGGTACTCGGGCGAGGCGAGGACCTGCAGGTACCACAGGCGGGCGAACAGCGCGCCGAACAGCGAGACGGCGACGATGCCGATGATCCCGATGCGCAGGCGCGGCGTGTCGTTCGTCATCGGGCCATCCCGAGCATCGGTCGGTCGGGGGCGCCCTCGACCCAGCGGGCGACTCGCAGCGCCGGCATCACGAGGAGCGCGTCGAGCACCGCCACGACGACCACGACCCGGAGCAGGTCGGCGCCCAACAACCCCTGCTCGCCGACGACGGTGGCGGCCAGGGCCCAGAAGGCGGTGCCGAGGGCGGCGCCCGCCAGCGCGGCGGTGACCGGCAGGAGGCGCGAGGCGCGCAACACGCCGGACTGGAAGGCGCCGACGCAGTAGCCCACGAGGCAGTACGACAGCGCGGTGAGGCCGAACGGCGTCTGCACGAGGAGGTCGAGGGTGAGGCCGGCGACGAAGCCGGCCAGCGCGCCGCGCTCGGGGCCGGCGGTGATCCCGGCCGCGATGGGCACGAGCAGCAGCACGTCGCCCCGCGCGCCGAACAGGTCGAACTGGGCCACGAACGAGGCCTGCAGCACGAGCCCGGCGAGCAGGACCATGCCGGCCCGGAGGCCCCTCATGGGCCCGGCACCGCCGGCGGGGGCAGGGCCTCGGTGGGCTGCCACTGCACGATGCGCACGTAGGACAGGTTGGCCAGGTCGGCGAGCAGCTCGACCGTCAGCTCCTGCGACAGCTGGTCGGCCGACGTGTCGGTCGAGGCCACGCGGCCGACGGGGATGTCGGGCGGGAAGATGCTGCGCGCCGCGCCGCTCGTGGTGACGGCCTCGCCCTCGGCGACCTCGGTGGACAGGTCGATGCCGTTGTCGACCACGAGCGGGGCGTCGTCGCCGGTGCCGTGGGCGATGCCGACGTCGCCGCTGCCGGCCAGGCGGATGCCGACCGCGAACCCGGGGTCGGTCACCAGCTGGACGACGCTGCGGTCCGGCGTGGCCTGCACCACCCGGCCCACCAGGCCCGCACCGGTGACCACGGGCATGTCGACCTGCACGCCGTCGTCGGTGCCGCGGTCGACCTCGATGGTGTGCTCGAAGTTGGTGATCGGTCCGCCGGTGACCCGACCGACGACCGACGGGACGTCGGCCGTGAGGTCGAGCTCGTTCAGCTCGGCGATCTCGTCGAGCTGGCGGGCGGCGTCCTCGTTGCGGGCCTCGGCGCCCTCGAGCTCCGCGATGCGGTCGCGCAGCGCCTCGTTCTCGCTGGCCAGGTCGCCGTAGCCGAACACGCCGTTCCAGGCGTTGGCGAAGGGCCGACCGACGGCGGCGCCGACGTCGCGGATCGGGCCGAACACGGTCGAGGCCGCGCCCCTCGCCCCGTCCACCGCGCCCGAACCCCGGAAGTCGAGCGTCAGGACGGTGATCGAGGTGAGCACGAGCAGCACCAGGGTGAACCGGGACCGCGAGTGGCGGGATGACCGGCGGGAGAGCGCCATGTGTCGGAGGGCGCCCCGGTCAGAACTCGCTGGAGGACGGCTGCGACAGGACGTTCTTCAGGACGTCGAACTCCTCGAGCGTCTGTCCGCCGCCGATGGCGACGCAGTGCAGCGGATCCTGGGCGACGTAGATCGGCATGCCGGTCTCGTGCTGGAGCAGGGCGTCGAGGCCGTGGAGCAGCGCACCGCCACCGGCGAGGACGATGCCCTTCTCCATGATGTCGGCGGCGAGCTCCGGTGGGGTCTTGTCGAGCGTGACCTTCACCGCGTCGACGATGGCCGCGACGGGCTCCTCGATGGCGGCGCGGATCTCCTCGGTGGAGGTGACGATCGTCTTCGGCAGGCCGGTGACGAGGTCGCGGCCCCGGATCTCGGCGTGGAGCTCCTCGATGAGTGGCCAGGCCGACCCGAGGGTGATCTTGACCTCCTCGGCGGTGCGCTCCCCGAGGGCGAGGCTGTACTCCTTCTTGATGAAGTTGATGATCGCCTCGTCGAGCTCGTCGCCGCCGATGCGGACCGACTGGCTGGCGACGACGCCGCCGAGGGAGATGACGGCCACCTCGGTGGTGCCGCCGCCGATGTCGACGATCATGTTGCCGCTCGGCTCGTGCACCGGCAGGCCGGCGCCGATGGCGGCGGCCATCGGCTCCTCGATGATGAAGGGCTCCTTGCGCGCGCCGGCGAAGACCGCCGCTTCCTGCACGGCCCGCTTCTCGACGCCGGTGACGCCGGACGGCACGCAGATGACCATCCGGGGCTTCACCCAGCGGGAGGCGTTCACCTTCTGGATGAAGTAGCGGAGCATCTTCTCGCAGATCTCGAAGTCGGCGATGACGCCGTCCTTGAGCGGCCGGATGGCGGCGATGTGCGCCGGCGTGCGGCCGATCATGCGCTTGGCCTCGAGACCGACGGCGAGGGGCTTGCCGTCGCGCACGTTCACCGCCACGACCGAGGGCTCGTCGAGGACGATCCCACGCCCGCGGACGTAGACGACGGTGTTGGCGGTGCCCAGGTCCACCGCCATGTCCCGGGCCATCAGACCGGAGAGCAGGTTGTCGGTCACCGGCCCACCGCCGCTCGACCGAGCGCGCGCCCACGCAGCCGCGAGCCGAGGACCGGCTCGCTGGGCGACGGTGGGGTCGGGGGGCACAGCCCCCGAGCAAGCTGGGTCATGGAAAGGGGCCTCCGGGGCCGGCGCGGGATCGGGGCAGGCTAGTGGGGATCAGCCGGCGAGGGCCGGGCGCGACGCATCCGGCCCCTGGCTCCGCTGAAGGTGAACGATCGTAGCGATCGTCATGGAACTGCAACAAACCCTGGGGCTGCTCCCCTCAGGTCGCCCTTACCGGCCGGGTCAGCCGGCCAGGTCGCGGCCGGGGAACCAGAGGTCGATCTCGCGGCGGGCCGACTCGTGGGCGTCGCTGGCGTGGACGAGGTTCTCCGTCGTGATCGTGGCGAAGTCCCCGCGGATCGTGCCGGGTGCGGCGTCGTCGACCTTGGTCGCGCCGACCATGGTGCGCACCAGCGAGAACGTGTTGTCGGCCGGGCCCTCGACCACCATGGCGAACACCGGTGACCGGGTCAGGAAGCTGACCAGCTCGCCGAAGAACGGGCGCTCGGCGTGCTCGGCGTAGTGCGCCTCGGCCAGGGCGGTGTCGGCTGTGCGCAGCTCGGCGGCCACGAGCCGCAGGCCCTTGCGCTCGATGCGGGACACGATCTCCCCCACCAGTCCCCGCTCGACGGCGTCCGGCTTGCACATGACAAAGGTCCGTTGCACGGCGGGCGAACGTAGGAGATGCGGCGGCGGCCAGCGGAATCGAACTGATGGGGCCGCGAGCTGGTACCGCGTCCGGCGGAACGAGCGAAGCGAGTGAGCTCGAACCTCAGACCAACCCGAGGTGGCTGCGGGCGGCGCCGACGACGTAGAGGCTCCCCGTGATCAACACGGCATCCTCGGCGCCGGCCCGGGCGATGGCGCGGTCGACGGCCCGGCCCACGTCGGGGATCACCTCCGACGCCACGCCGAGCGACGAGGCCGCCGTGGCCACCTCTGCGGCCGGCACGGCGCGGGGCGACGCCGGGGTGCAGGCGATCACGAGTTCGGCGTTGGCGGCGTCGAGGGCCTCGAGCAGCGACAACGGGTCGCGGGGAGCGAGCACCCCGGCCACGATGAGCGTCTCGCCGGTGACGTCGAAGTCGTCGGCCAGGGTCTGGGCCACCACCTCGGCGCCGGCGGCGTTGTGGGCGCCGTCGAGCACCACCAGCGGCGAGCGCTGCACGACCTCGAACCGACCCGGGGAGCTGACCCCCGCCAACGCCTCCCGCACGAGGTCCGCGTCGAGGGCGCCGCCGAAGAACGCCTCCACGGCGGCCAGCGCGCAGGCGGCGTTGTCGCCCTGGTGCGCGCCGTGCAGGGGCAGGAACACCTCGTCGACCGTGCCGTTCGGCGTGCGCAGGACGAGCTGGCGGCCGCCGACCGCGAGCAGGTTCTCGTCGCAGCCGAAGTGCTCGTCGCGCTCCCACACGTCGACCGCGCCGGCGGTCAGGAACGGGATGCGCACCTCGGGATCGGTCTCGCCCAGCACGAGCGTCGCGCCCGCCTTGACGATGCCCGCCTTCTCGTCGGCCACGGCGAGGCGCCACCCCTCGCCGAAGTCGGTGTGGTCCGGTCCCACGTTCGTCACGACGGCGACGACGCCGTCGGCGACGTTCGTGGCATCGAACCGCCCGAGCAGCCCGACCTCCACGATCGCGACGTCGACGGCCACCTGCGCGAACCAGAGGAACGCCGTCGCGGTCACCAGCTCGAACCAGCTCGGCTCGACGCCCGTCAGCGGCACGAGGGCGGCGACCTCGCTCAGGGCGGTGGCGAGGTCGTCGTCGCCGATCGGTTCGCCGTTGCGGCTGATGCGCTCGTTGATCCGGTGGAGGTGAGGGCTCGAGTAGGTGCCCACCGTGAGCCCGGCCTCGACGAGGAGCGCGGCGGCGATGCGCGCCGTGGACCCCTTGCCGTTCGTGCCCGTGACGTGGATCACCGGGTACTGCGCCTGCGGGGAGTCGAGGACGTCGACGAGGGCCCGCATCCGGTCGAGGCTGAGCCCGCCGACCGAGCCCGCTCGCGGCGGGCCGCCCCCGCTGACCTCGTAGTTGGCGTGGGTGTCGAGCCAAGCGAGGGCCTCGTTCAGGTCCACGGCAGCGGCGCCTGCGCGCCTGGGCAGTCGTGGACGCGGACGTGGTCGCCCCGTCGGTTCTGGGCGACGAAGGTGGGGTCGCTCGAGCGGAACCGCCCCCGGCTCGGGCGGGCCTCGCGGACGACGCACACCACCTCGGCCAGGCACCGCTGGGCGGCGTCGCCGGTGAGCACGCGGCGCGTCGACCCGAACGCCAGCCGCTCCGCCGCCAGGTCGTCGCCGATGCTGCCGCGCACGACCTCGACCCGATGCATCGATCCTCCAACCTGTCGCCGGGCGGGAACCGTAGCAACGCCGTTCCGGCGCGACGCCGACCCCCGCGGCCCCCGCTCGGTCAGCCGGGCGGCGGCGGTGCGAGCACGCCGGGGAAGTAGCGCACCCGCACGTGGGCACCCAGTTCGTTCACGCCGACGAACGTGAACCCGGTCGTCGGCCAGTACCCGCCCGGCAGGTGCCGCTTCAGCGGCTCGCTCTCGATCTCGAGCAGGATCCCGGCCGCGGAGCCGGCCTCGCCCGCGGCGAACCGGTCCTCCAAGCGGTCCCGCCCGGCGAGGGCGAGGTGGGCCGCGATGCTCGAGTGCCGGTGCGCGGCGCCCACGAACGTGCGGTAGTGCCAGAAGTCGAGGCCGAGCTGCGCGTTGCGCTGCAGGTAGGCGCTGGAGACCGCGACCACCGGTCCGCCGACCTCGGTGACCACGTGCAGCACCTCGGGGATGCGACGGTCGGCCTCCCCGGGCGGGAGCGCAGCCTCGCTCCGCCAGAGGGCCTTCACGTCGTCGGCCCCGACCGAGTCGGACGTCGCCAGCACGTGCCGCTCGAACCGCGGCTCGAGGTGCGTGCCGTCGCTGCGGCTCCAGTCCCGCTCGAAGTAGCGGACCCGTACCTGGGCACGGGTCGGTGTGTAGCCGGCGAAAAGCAGCTGGCTCCCCGGCCAGACCGCCTCGGGGTAGCGCCGCATCATCACGTGGTCGTCAACGAGGACGCACAGCCCCCGAGGCGGGCGCGCCGGCAGGTCGGGCTCCTCGTCGAGCACGTCGTACGCCGCCGACAGCAGCGTCTCGTCGGCCTCTTCGGGCGCCCCCGGGGCGAGGAAGCGGCGGTACAGCCAGAAGCGGCGGCCGGCCACGAGGGCGACGTCGGCGGCGACGACCGAGTTGACGCCGGCGACCTCGCCCCCGGGGTCGCGCAGGACGACGACGACCTCGGGCAGGCGCTGGCGGGCCTGCTCGGCGTCGAGCGCATGGTGGCCGGTCCAGAAGGCGACGAGCTCGTCGCCCACGGCCGCGGTGAGACGGCCGCGTACGACGTCGACCCGGTAGCCCCCCCGCATCGCCGGTCAGCCGCCCGCGGCGCGCAGCTCGCCGGTGGTCGGCCACGGGTTCGGGAGGCAGCCGGCCGTGCCCTTCGACTGCTGCATCATCACCGGCGCCAGGCGACCGGCCGCCGGACAGGAGGCGTGGCCGAGGCCGAGCCAGTGGCCGGTCTCGTGGTTGACGACCATGTCGCGGTAGTCGGCGACGGACCCGGGCCACGACGGCGATCCGGTGGCGAACCGATCGTCGTTGATGATGACGTTGCGGCCGACGCGGCACGAGTAGAAGCTCGAACAGGCGGTGCTGAACCGGACCACCTCGCTCGGCGAGGCCAGCCACAGCGTGAAGTCGCCCCCCGTCGGCACCTGCCGGAAGTCGATGCCGGCGGCGCGCCAGCCCCGTGGGTCGGCGTAGGTGGCCGCCGCGCTGGCCGTGAACGCGGCGAGGTCGGAGCGGACCGCGCCCCGGGTGCCGATGGAGTACGTGACCACGCGGCGCACGGCCGGGCCCGGCCAGACC
>JACDCH010000353.1 GCA_013694495.1 Acidimicrobiia bacterium
GTCGAGGCCCTGGTCGCCGCCCGCGCCGTGGGCGATCCCGGCGGGCGCGTCGTCGTCTTCTCCCCTCGCCCGCTCGACGAGGGCGGCCCTGTCGCCGGCGCGGCCGTGGCCGACGCCGTCATCGGGAGCCTCGGCGGCGACCTCGTGGAGGTCGCGCTCGACCGCGGCGTCATCGCCGCAGCCGACCTCGGGCACCGCATGGCGGCCCGCATCGACACCGGCGCCGCCACCGTCATCGGCACCGCCGACGCAGCGGCCCGGGCCCAGGACGACTGGCGCGTCCTCACCGCGTGCTGGCAGTCGGGTGTCGCCCGCCGGGCGCTGCAACTCGGCGTGCAGTACGCCAAGGACCGCCACCAGTTCGGCGTGCCGATCGGCAGCTTCCAGACCATCCAGCACCGCCTGGCCGACCTCCACACCGCCATCGACGGCGCCCACCTCCTCGCCCTCGAGGCGGCCTGGGCCGTCGATGCCGGCGACCCCCGCCGCCCTTGGCTCGCTGCCGCGGCCCACGCGTGGTGCGGCGAGCAGGCCGAGGCGGCCGCGGCGTGGAGCCTGCACGTGCACGGCGGCTACGGCTTCATGGTGGAGTACGCCATCCACCTGTTCGTGAAACGGGCCAAGGCGTCCCGGGTCGCCCTCGGTCGTCCCACCGACGAGCTGGCCGAACTGGCCCGCCGCCGGTTCGGCGCAGGTCCGACGAGCACCGCTCCCCGCGGCCCCGCCCCGCCGGTCGCCGCCGCCGACGACGGGCTCGACTTCCGCCTGGGCCCCGACACCGAGGCCTTCCAGGGCGAGGTCAGGGCGTTCATCGCCCAGCACGTCACCACCGAGATGGTCGAGCGGGCCCACACCACCGGCACGATGCACGACTGGGACCTGCACAAGGCGTTGGCCGACCGGGGGTACCTCTCGGCGGGCTGGCCGACCGAGGTCGGCGGCCAGGGCCGCAGCGCCCTCGAGGTCACGGCGCTCCAGCAGGAGCTGTACGCCGCCGGCGCGCCCGTCGACGGCATGGGGATCGCCACGATGGTGGCGGCCACGTTGATGCTGCTCGGCAACGAGTGGCAGAAGACCGAGGTCCTCCCCCGCCTGCTCGCCGGTGAGGCCCTCCCCTGCCTCGGCTACAGCGAGCCCGACGCCGGCAGCGACGTCGCCGCCGTCGTCACCCGCGCCGTGCGCGACGGCGACGAGTGGGTGATCGACGGCCAGAAGATGTTCACGACGATGGCCCACGAAGCGGCCTACGTCCTCCTCCTCACCCGCACGAACCTCGACAAGCCCAAGCACAAGGGCCTGACGATGTTCCTCGTGCCGATGGACACGCCGGGCGTCTCGGTCACGCCGGTGCACACCCTCGGCGGCGAGCGCACGAACATCACGTGGTACGACGGCGTCCGGGTGCCAGACCGGTGCCGGGTGGGCGACACCGACGCCGGCTGGGCCGTGATGCACGCCGCCCTCGTGTACGAGCGCAACGGCGCCAACTGGGGCGAGCCCCACCACCTGCTCGAGGCCGTCGCCGGCGAGCTCGTCGGGCAGGGCCAGCTCGACGATCCCGTTGTCGCCGCCACCCTCGGCCGCCACGCGGCTGGCGACGAGGTCGGCCGGCTCCTCCTCTACCGCACCGCCTGGCTCGCCGCGGAGGGTGGGCTGCCGCTGGTCGAGGGTTCGATGGCGAAGCTCTTCGAGACGGAGTGGTTCACCGCGATGGCCGCCGACCTCTTCGACCTGTTCGGCCCGGCGGCCACGCTGCCCCGGGGCGAGGCGGGCACCGTGCTCGGCGGCCTGGTCGAGCACGCCTACCGGCACTCCACGGTGACCACGATCTACGGCGGCTCCTCGGAGGTCCAGCGCGGCATCATCGCCGAGCGGGGCCTCAGCCTCCCCCGGGCTCGCTGACGGCGCCCGCTCCGGTCGGCAACTCGTACCGCCACATGTCGATGACGAGCACCGGCCGCATGCCGACGCCGAGGTACAGGTCGAGGGCCGGCGTCACGTTGTTCGTGTCGACGTGGAGGATCGTGCCCTTCCGACCCCGGCGGAAGTCGTCGGCGAACGCCTGGCGCAGCAGCAGCTTGGCCAGGCCCCGGCCGCGTGCCGCGGGCAGGACCGCCACCGTCGGGATGTAGCCGCAGCCCTCGTCCTCGACGAACTGGTCGCTGCCCCGCACCATCGCCACCGCCTCGCCGTCGACGTGGGCGACGCGCAGCTGGGACCAGTCGTGGCTCGACTGCGCCTCGACGGCTTCGTGCCATTCTTCGAACGACCTCGCCACGAAGCCGAAGTGCTCGGCGAAGGCGTCCTGCGACACCATGTGGCCCTGGCGCCGGAACGCCTCGTCGCCCGGACCGGTGCGCACCACGACGCCGTCCGGCGTGTCCGGCTCGGCCGGGGCGCCGTCGAAGTCGATTCGCATGCGCTGGAACGTCGTGGCCGCCGAGAAACCGCAAACGGCCGCGGCCGCGCGCTGGCCCTCGTCGTCGCGGTAGATCCCGATGTCGACGTCCACCCTGGCGTGGCCGAGCTCGGCGCCGATCGCCGCAGCGCGCTCGAGCACCCGCTCCCACAACCATCCGGCCACCTCGGCGTGGTCGCCGACGAGCACGTCGACGTTCACCAGGTCGCTGTCGCCGTTGCGGAAGGCCCAGCCCCAGCCCACGAGCGCGCCGCTGTCGTCGTCGACCAGCCACCCGTCGGCCTCACGGTCGAACCCCGGCTCGACGAGTTCGTCGCTGACGTCGTCGAGCGTGAGGTCGGCGAAGCCGAGGATCGCGGTGTTGCGGGCCGCGACCAGGTCGAAGATCGCCTTGGCGTCGTCGGGCGTGGGCCGGCGCCAGCGGTACCCGGCGGGGAGGTCGGTGCGCACGACAGCATCCTGCCCAGCGGTCCTGTCCGCCGCCAGCGGGTTGACCGGAAACCCCTGGCTCCGACGGGCCGCGGCGGCCACCATGAGCCCGTGGGCCTGTTGACCCGGGAGCCGAGGGCCGACGACGAGCCGGCGCTGGCCGACGCCCACGCCGAGGCCTGGCGGGTCGGCTACGGCGACCTGCTCGAACCGGCCGTCCTCGACACGGCCCTCGCCTCGATCCGCTCGGGGTGGCCCGAGTGGTTCGCCGACGACGGGCCGCGCGTCACGACCCTGCTCGCCCTCGAGGTCGACGGCGCGGTGGCCGGCTTCATCCACTTCGGGCCCAGCGACGCCGGTGCCGAGATCCACCGCCTGAACCTGCACCCGTCGGCGTGGGGCAGCGGCGGCGCCGACCTGCTCGTGGGCGCCGCGCTGGCGGTGCTCACTGAGCGCGGTGTCCCCCTCGTGCACCTGTGGACCCATGCCGGCGCCGGGCGGGCCCGACGGTTCTACGAGCAGGCGGGGTTCGTCCTCAGCGGTCGCGAGCGTGAGGAGGAGGTCCACGGCGCGACGCTGCCCGTGGTCGAGTACACGCGCCCGATCGCCTGACCGTCGCTACACCCGCCCGGCGCCCCGAGCCGCCGGTCCGGTCACACCGACCGCCACCTCGGTCGGGGGCGCGGCGGCGTCGCGGCGGCTGCGGATGCGGTACGTGCAGCGGGCGTCGCCGCTCAGGAGGTGCTGCTCCCGCTCGACGTCGGCCTCCGGCAGCACCGAGCGGAACAGCTCGAGCTCGGCCCGGCACAGGCCCTGGCAGGTGGTGGCCGCGTCGCAGATCGGGCAGTGGTGCTCGACCAGGAGGACCCCGTCGCCGTCTGGCGCCGCCACGACCTCGGCCGCGTAGCCCTCGGCCGTGCGCACCCCCGCCAGGCGCTCGAGCCGCTCGCGCAGGTCGCTCGGGGGCGACGCCGAGCCGTCCAGGGCGAGGTCGTAGGCCGCCCGCTGCCGGCGGGTGCGGGCGTCGATGATCTGGTCGAGGGCGTCGTCGCCGAGCTCGTCGCGCACGAGGTCGAGCAGCTCGACGGTGAGCTCGGCATGGCGGTCCGGGAACAGCGAGCGGGCCATCGGCGTGAGGCGCCACCGAGACGCCGGTCGGCCCCGCCCACCGGTGCGGGCGACCTCCTCGGACGCCACCAGGCCGAGCTCGGCCAACCCGTCGAGGTGCTGGCGGATCGCGGCCCCGGTCAGCCCGAGCTGCTGGGCCAGGTCGGCGGCTGTGGCGCCGTCGAGGCGCTGCAGGCGTTCGACGATGCGGCGCCTGGCCGTCGACAGCGGAGCGCCAGCCATGCCCCGAGGTTATTTCGAAAGGCCGCCCTTGACAATGTGTGGCGGCCGCCGCCTACCGGAAGCGCGGCGTTGGGCGTGGGGTCCGGATGGCGGCGTGGGGGAAGGCGTGGGGCAGGGGCTGGCGCTCGTCCATCCGGCGCACCACGACGCCGTCCGCATCCGCCTGCGTCACCTGGAACGGCCCGCACCAGGCCGACAGCGACCGGTTCCACACCTCGACGCTCGCCCCTGGGGTGGTGTCTGCGGGCACGTCTCTCGACTCGTTCACGATGGCCCCCCTTCTGAAGTCATTGCGAATGCATCACGGTGGCGGGTGCGTCGGGTGTTGTCAAACGCCTCTCGGGTGAGACAACCCCTTGGTGCCGTGGTAGCAAGCGGCCATGGACGCGTTCACCACCGCGCTGGACTGGGCCGCCGCCATCAAGGCCAAGGAGGTGAGCCCGGTGGAGGTGAGCGACCTCTACCTGGCCCGCATCGACGAGCTCGACGGCGGGCTCAACGCCTTCTCCCACCAGGACCCCGAGGAGGTCCGCCGGCGGGCGGGGTTCGCGGCCGACGCCCTCACCCGCGCCGACGATCCGGCCGACCTCCCGCCGTTCCTCGGCGTGCCGCTCCCGATCAAGAACCTCAACCCCGTCGCCGGCTGGCCCTGCACCTACGGATCGAAGGGGGCCTCCGCCGGCCCCCGCCTCGAGTCCGACCCGATCGTCGACCGTTTCGTCGCCGGCGGGTTCGTGCTCCTCGGCATGACGAACAGTCCCGAATTCGGCACGATCTCCTTCACCGAGAGCGACGCCCACGGCGTCACCCGCAACCCGTGGGATCCGGAGCGGACGCCTGGCGGCTCGTCGGGTGGCGCCGCGGCGGCTGTGGCGGCGGGGATGGCGCCCATCGCCCACGCATCCGACGGCGGCGGCTCGATCCGGATCCCGGCCTCGTGCTGCGGCCTGGTCGGCCACAAGCCGTCGCGGGGTCGCGTTCCGAACGAGTTCATCGAGCTCGAGGGCTTCGTGAGCGAGCACGTCGTGGCCCGCACCGTCGCCGATTCGGCGGCGGTGCTCGACGTCCTCGCCGTCATCGACCCGCTCGTGTTCTTCTCGGCGCCGCAGCCGCCGTCGTCGTACGCAACCCTCGCCGCGCAGGCCCCGCCCCGGCTCCGCGTCGGGTTCACCACCATCCCCACCATCGACGTCCCGGTCGACGCGGCCTGCGTCGCCGCCGTCGAGTCGGCCGCCACCGCCCTCGAGGCCGCCGGCCACGACGTGTTCGAGGCGACGCTCGACGTAGGCGATCCCGACGCCTTCCTCGGCGCCTTCACGAACATCTGGAACACGGGCTCGGCCTGGTCGCCGATCGAGGACCCGGACGCCATGGAGCCTCTCAACCAGGTCCTGAAGGCCATGGCCCAGGAGGTCGACTCGCTCGCCTTCGCCGCCGCCGTGCGCGAGACGCAGCGCCTGGCCCGACCGATCCTCGCCAACTTCGGGCGCGACCTCGACCTGCTGCTCACCCCCACGATGGCCTGCCTCCCGCCGAAGGTGGGGTCGTGGCGCGAGGGCATGGACGTCGAGCCGGTCATGGGCCTCCTCAACTGCACGCCGATGGCCGCCTTCACCGCCGTCTGGAACGTGTGCGGCCTCCCCGCGACATCGGTGCCGACCCACGTCGACGCCGCGTCCGGGTTGCCGGTCGGGGTGCAGCTGGTGGCGCCGCCGTGGCGCGACGAGCTGTGCCTGCAGGTGGCCGCCCAGCTCGAGCAGGCCCTCCCGTGGGCCGGCCGCCACCCCGCGATCGGGAGCTGACCCGTCGGAGCCCGGTGCCGGGCGACGATGAGGGTGCGTGATCGAAGGAGCGACGGTCGTGCCCGGGGGTGAGGACCTCCTCGCCCTGTACGACCGTGCTCTCCCGCAGGTCTACGGCTACCTCGTCTCGCGCTGCGGCGACGAAGCCGTCGCCGAGGACGTCACCTCCGAGACCTTCCTCGCTGCGGTCGACGCCCTGCGCCGCGACGCCGTCCCGAACCTCACGGTCGCCTGGTTGGTGGGCGTCGCCCGCCACAAGCTTGTCGACCACTGGCGCCGGGTCGCCCGCGAGGACCGCAAGCTCGCGGCCGTGGCCGACCCCGACGGAGGCGAGGAGGTCGACTGGGAGGCCCGCCTCGACGCCGACCGCGCCCACCAGGTGCTCGAGCAACTGGGCCCCCACCACCGGGCTGCGCTCGTGCTCCGCTACCTCGACGGGCTGTCCGTCCCCGAGGTCGCGGAGATCCTCGGGCGCACGGTGCACGCCACCGAGGCGCTGCTCGTCCGGGCCCGCCTCGCCTTCCGCAAGACCTACGAGCACGGAGGTGGCGACGATGGCTGATCCCTTCGCCGACCTCCGCAGCCCGCTCACGCCCCTCGCCCCCCGGCGCGAGTTCGCCGCCCAGCTGCGGCGCCGGCTCGAAGCCGAGGTGCGGGGCACCGATCCCGATCCCCCGTCCTCAGGAGCTCCCCCCGTGTCCATCACCGCCATGCACCCCCACCTGATCACCCGCGACGCGGCGGCTGCCATCCGCTTCTACGTCGACGGGTTCGGCGCCACCGAGAAGTACCGCCTCGACATGCCCGACGGGCGCATCGGCCACGCCGAGCTGCGCATCGGCGACTTCGAGCTCCACCTGGGCGACGAGTTCCCGGAGCAGGGCTTCCTGGCACCGGGCGAGGGCATCCCGCCCGTGTCGCTGACCCTGATCGTGTCTGACGCCGCCGCCGTGCTCGATCAGGCCGTTGCCGCGGGGGCGGACGTCGAGCGCCCGCTGGCGGAGGAGTTCTACGGCGCGCTCACGGCCGTAGTGCGCGACCCCGCCGGCCACCGCTGGCTCATCCAGCAGTTCATCCGGGACATGTCCCCTGCCGAGATGCAGGCCGCGATGAACGAGGGCGACGAGGGCTGACCGCCGGGCCCGGTCAGTAGCGCAGCCCGGGCGCCTTCGTCTTGAAGATGTCCGTGGCGATCTGCTGGCCGACCCTGGTCGCGTCCCAGCGCTTCCCGCCGTTCGAGATCTTGGGCCCGTCCGTCCAGCCCTGCATCAGGATGAGGTCCTCGGCCACGGCCCGGATGACCTGCCCGGTGATCAGCTGGCTCTCGTCGGACGCCAGCCAGGCGACGATGGGCGACGACACGGCAGGATCCATGCGGTTCCACTCGTCGTCGGGGACGTCGTCGGGCTCGATGACCTTCGGCGCGTTCGGCATCGTGCCGGTGATGCGGGTGGCGGCGGCCGGGCCGATGGCGTTGACGGTGACGCCGATCTTGTGCAGCTCGAGCGAGAGCGTGATCGTGAGTCCGGCGATGGCCGCCTTGGCCGTGGCGTAGTTGGTCTGGCCGAAGTTGCCGACGAGCCCGGCGCCCGACACCGTGTTGATGATCCGCCCGGTGAACGTCTCGCCCGCCTGCGAGCGGGAGCGCCAGTGCTTGGCCGCGAAGTGCGCCGGCAACCACGTCCCCCGTACGTGCACCTTCATGACCGCGTCGAAGTCGGCCACCGGCATGTTCCAGATGGCGGCGTCGCGCACGATTCCGGCGTTGTTCACCAGCACGTCGAGCCGGCCGTGCTCGTCGACGGCCTGCTGCACCATGGCCTCGGCCTGGGCCTCGTCGGAGACGTCGCTGTAGTTCGACGAGGCCTTGCCGCCCCGCTCCTCGATGAGCCCGACGGTGAGGTCGGCGTCGCGCCCCGAGCCCTGGCCCGTGACCGACCCGCCGAGGTCGTTGACGACCACGTGAGCGCCCTGCTTGGCGAGCTCGAGGGCGTGACCCCGACCGATGCCGTGACCGGCCCCCGTGACGATGCAGACCTTGCCGTCGAGCAGACCCATGTCGTTCATGCCTTCCTGCGGACCGCGCCCGCATGTCTCGAGACGTTGATGATCGGCGGAGCCGCTGGGGGTCTGGGGGCGGCGCCCCAGGCGTCGACTGCAGGGCGACGAAGTCGGCCGAGGACCGAAGCAGTCCGAGCGGTGCGAGGTCGAACGAACTCGGCCGAACGGAGCGAGCGCAGCGAGCGAGTGAGGCCGACATCCCTACTTCCTTTCGGGGGTGAAGGTGACGGGCATCTCGGCGATGCCCCTGATGAAGGCGGACGGCGTGCGGCGCACGGGCCCGGCGAGCTCGATGTCGGGGACCCGCCGCAGCAGCTCCTCGAACATGATCTTGATCTCGAGACGGGCGAGTGATGCCCCGAGGCAGAAGTGCGTCCCGAAGCCGAACGCCACGTGCGGGTTCGGGTCGCGGCGGATGTCGAAGTCGGCCGCGGTGGGGCCGAACGTGCGCTCGTCCCGGTTGGCGGCGCCGTAGAGCAGTAGCAGCTTGTCCCCTGCGGCGAGGGGGGTGCCGGCGAACTCGGTGTCGTCGACGACGGTGCGCTGGAAGGTGACGATGGGTGTGACCCAGCGGAGGAACTCCTCCGCGGCCGTGGTCAGCAGCGACGGGTCCGCCACCAGATCGGCCCGCTGCGCCGGATGTGCGCCCAGGGCCTCCATGGCGCCCGAGATGACGTTGCGGGTGGTCTCGTTGCCACCGACGAGGATCAGGAGGAGCTCGTTGACGAGGCCGTCGAGGTCGAAGCCGGGCGCGCCGTCGATGGTGGCGTGCACGAGGATCGACGTGAGGTCGTCGCGCGGCTCGGCCCGTCGGGCCTCGATGACCTCGGTGATGTACTCGCAGAAGTCGACGAACTGCGCGATGACCGCATCGGTCGTGTGGCCGTCGGCCCCCTTGATGAGCTCGTCGCTCCAGTGCTGCAGGCGATCGCGGTCTTCGACCCGAACGCCGAGGAGCTCGGCGATGACGATCATCGGGAGGGGCACGGCGATGTCCGTGACGAAGTCGCACTCGCCCTTCTCGCTGACGGCGTCGATCAGCTCGCCCACGATCTGGCGGGCGTGCGACTCCATGCCCGCCACCTGCTTGGGCGTGAACCCCTTCGAGACGAGCCGACGCTGCCGCGTGTGGCGAGGGTCGTCCTGACTGATCATCGACCCGTTCGGCGGCGTCTTCGGCCGGAAGCCTTCGCCCGAGCAGAACCGCTTCGGGCTGCGGCTCACCTCGAGGAGGTCGTCGTGGCGGGCCACGGCGAACAGCTCGTTGGCCTCGTCGAACCACAGGCCGGGCTGGGCCCGGAGCCAGGCGTAGTCGGCGGACGGGTCGCCCGCGTACCAGGGGCCGTCCAGCAGGTCGATGGTCACCGTGCGAACGTCGCCCGCAGCTCGTGCTTGAGCACCTTGCCCGTGGGGTTGCGGGGCAGGGCGTCGACCACCTCGAGCTGCTCCGGCGTCTTGTACTTCGCCAGGCCGTTCGCCACGGTGAACGCGACGAGGTCGGCGAGCGCCGGTGCCGCTGCCCCGCCCTTCAGCACCACGACGGCGCAGACCCGCTCGCCCGTGCGGTCGTCGGGCAGGCCGATGACCGCTGCGTCGGCCACGGCGGGGTGGGTGAAGAGGAGGTCCTCGACCTCCTTGGCCGAGATGTTCTCCATGTTGCGGATGATGATGTCCTTGACCCGCCCGGTGATGGCGACGTTGCCGTCGGCGTCGAGGCGGGCCAGGTCGCCGGTGCGGAGGTACCCCGCGTCGTCGAAGGCGTCGGCGTCGAGCGAGGCGTCGAGGTAGCCCCGCATCACCATCGGGCCCTTCACCCGGACCTCGCCCTCCTCGCCCAGCGCAGCACGACTGCCGTCGAGCTTCACCGCGATGAGCTCGACCCCCCGCACGGCCCGGCCCTCGGTGTTGGCCAGGACGTCGTCGCGGTCGTGCACCGACGCCATAGTGACGATCGGCGCCTCGGTCATGCCGTAGCCGGACACGATGCCCACGCCGCCCAGTTCGGCCTTGACGTCGACGTGGAGCTGGGGCGGCTTCGGGGCGCCACCGCCGATGTAGGCCCGGGCCTTGGGGAACACCGGGGACTCGTCGGGGTGGTTGCGCTGGTAGGCGAGGTACGCCATGTGGAACGGCGTGCCCGCACCGGCGAGGGTGACGCCGCCCCGGGCGAGGATCGGCGGGGTGGCCTCGGGGTCGAACGCCTCGACCACCAGCATCGTGCAGCCGAACGCCAGGGCGCTGAAGATGTACACGGCGCCGGCGACATGGGTGAACGGGAACACGCAGCCGATGCGGTCGGCCTCGGTGACGTCGAGCCGCTCGCACATCCCGACCGCCGCCGCCTCGATGGAGGCGTCGGTGTGCTGGGCGCCCTTGGGGTCGGCCGTCGTGCCTGACGTGTAGTAGTACCAGCGCACCGGGAGGTCGGTCGGGTCGGCCGGCGCCGCGGGCGGCGGGGGCAGCGTGCTTGGGTCGCCCTGGGGCAGCGCGTGGTCGGCCACGACCACCTGGAGACCCGGCTGCTCGGCGGCGATCGCCTTGGCCATCGCCTCGTAGTCGAAGCCCCGCCACGAACCGGGCACGACGAGCATCGTGGCGCCGACCTGACGGGTGACGAAGCCCACCTCGCGCTGCCGGTAGATCGGCAGCATCGGGTTCTGGACGACTCCGAGGCGGGAGAGCGCAGCCACCAGGACCAGCGACTCGAGCCACGTCGGCAGCTGCCACGACACGACCTCGCCCTCCCGGATCCCGAGCCGGGCCAGACCGGCTGCGGCCCGCTCGGCAGCGGCCTTGTACTCGGCGAAGGTCAGGCTGCGGCCGTCCTGATCGATCGCCATCACCGCGTCGGGCGTGGCGGCAACCCTGGCCTCCAGTAGCTCCCACAGGTTCCCGGCATCGAGCATGGGTCAGCGCCTCCCCCGGATCTGACGGACCGTCAGAAGCTAGCTCTGGCCCTCCAGGGCCCGGCAACCGAGGCCGGGCTACCGCTCACCCCGCGGCGACCGCCGTCTGCTTGGCCCAGGCGTAGTCGGCCTTCCCGCTCGGCGACCGCTGGACGTGCTCGACGAAGACCCAGCGCCGGGGCAGCTTGTAGCCCGCCAGCTTCTCGCGGGCGTGGGCCTCGAGCGCGACCTGGTCGGCAGCCGCGCCGGCCACGGGCGCGACGACCGCCGCGACGCTCTGACCCCAGCGCGGGTCGTCGACGCCGACGACGAGGACGTCGTAGACGTCGGGGTGCGCCACGAGCACCGCTTCGACCTCCTCCGGGTACACCTTCTCGCCGCCGGTGTTGATGCACATCGAGCCCCGGCCGAAGAGCTGGATCGATCCGTCGTCGAGCACCGTCGCCACGTCGCCGGTGAGCACCCAGCGGACGCCGTCGCGCTCGACGAAGGTGGCCGCCGACTTCTCGGGGTCGTTGTGGTAGCGCAGCGGGATGTGGCCCCGGCGCGCCACCCGTCCTTCGCCCCCCGACCCGGGCTGGATCTCCTCGAGCGTGACCGGGTCGAGCACGGTGGTCTCGGTGTCGAACGACGCGAACTTGCCACCACCGAGGTTGCGGGCCTGCGCCCCGGTCTCCGACGCGCCGTAGCCGTCGTTGATGATCGTGTTCGGGAACACAGCCGCCAGTTCGGCCTTGCCGGCTTCCGAGAACGGCACGGCGCCCGAGCCGAACGAGAAGATCGAGGACCCGTCGTAGCCCCGCGGTTCCCGCCCGGCGAGGTACTCGTCGATCAGCGGCCGGGCGACGGCGTCACCGATGATCGTGACGACGTTCGCCTCGTGCTGCGTGATGAGCCGCCACACCTTGGCGTAGTCGGTGGTGGGCCGCGACGCGGTGAGCAGGTTCTTCCCGCCCGCCAGGAGCATGGCGAACGTCGTCCACTGGGCCGCGCCGTGCATGAGCGGGGCGATGGCGAGGAACGACACCTGCTGGTCGTCGGGCTGGATGCGGTCGAGGATCTGCCGCGGCTCCTTCACGGGGTCGATGCGCATCCAGTCGCCGCCCCCGAAGCACGCGTAGAACGCGTCCTCGTGCCGCCAGACGACCCCCTTGGGCATGCCGGTGGTGCCGCCCGTGTAGACGATGTAGTGGTCGTCCGGCGAGCGTTCGACGTCGACCCGGTCGCCCGGCGCGCCGGCGAGCGCGGGCTCGTAGTCGCCGCCCCCTCCGACGGCGAGGGCGAGCGCCAGGTCGGGCAGGTCGCCCCGGATCGCGTCGAAGCGGTCCGCGAACTCGACGTCGTGCACGATCGCCCGCAGCCCGGCGTCGGCGCAGAGGTACCGCAGCTCGTCGGCCACGTACCGGTAGTTGACGTTGATCGGCACGGCCCGGAGCTTGAAGGCGGCCAGCATCGTCTCGATGTACTCGGGGCCGTTGTAGAGGTAGCAGCCCACGTGGTCGCCGGGGCCGATGCCGGCCGCCGCGAGGACGGCGGCGAGCCGGTTGGCCCGCTCCTCGAACTCGCCGTACGTGGAGATCCGGTCGTCGACGACGAGCGCCACCCGGTCGGCGACCCCCGGCTGGTCAACCACGAGCTCCCACAGGTCGGCGAGGTTCAGCACCGGCTCCGACGTCGACATCGACCCTCCCCAAGCCCGACCGAGCGTCAGAAACTAGTGGGCGGGAATGAATGCGCGCGCTTCGACGGTTGCGGCCGCGATCCCCCACATCCTCGCCCTGTGCGGCAGCTTGCAGGCCCGCTCGTCGAACGACGCCCTGCTCCGCCTGGCGGCCGAGCGCGCTCCCGCCAGCACCACGGTGGAGCGCTTCGGGTCGCTCGCCACCGTCGCGCACTTCAACCCCGATCACGACGGCGACGACCCTCCGACGGGCGTCGCCGCCCTGCGCCGGGCGCTGGCCGGCGCCGACGGGGTCCTGATCGCAAGCCCGGAGTACGCCCGTTCGCTCTCGGGGCCGCTGAAGAACGCGCTCGACTGGCTCGTCGGTTCGGGTCACCTCTACGGCAAGCCCGTCGCCGTCCTGGCGGGCTCGCCGCGGCCGACCGGCGCCGCGCTCGGCCGGGCCGCCCTCGAGCAGACGCTGCGGGCCCAGGGGGCCGATGTGCGGTGGTCGGCCACGGTCCACGTCACGCCGGCCGCGGGTCGGGGCGAGGAGCCCCTCGGCGACGGCGCCGAGAGCGGCGTGCTCGCCGCGCTGGCCGCGCTCGCTATCTGACGGCGACGGGGTTCACAGGGCTGCCGACGGCGCCGGTGAACGGGATGGGCGACGCCTGGAGCAGGAACGCGTAGCGGCCGTCGGCCGCGCTGGCGGCGGCCAGGTCCTCGAGGTCGAAGTTCTGGCCCTGCCACAGGCCCATGTCGACGAGGTGGAGCAGGTGCACCGGGAACAGGGCCGCCGGATCCTCGCCGGGGTACACCTCGAGGGCGACGGTGTCGGTGGCGACAGCAGCGACGTCGCGCTCCTTGAACCAGCGGCAGCAAGCGGTCGTGAGCCCCGGTTGCTCGCCGGTCGTGTACTCCGTGCGCTTGCGCTCGCGCATTAGCTGGGCGTTCCCCGTGCGGACGAGCACGACGTCGCCCGGCTCGACGTCGACGGTGCAGGCGGCGTCGAGCTCGGCCGGCGTGATCCCGTGACCGGGCTCGAGCCGACCGCCGCCGGGGGCCAGGTCGACCAGCACTCCGCGCGACGTGAGCGACCTGACCTTGTGCATGCCGAGCTTCGTGGCGCCGCCCTCGGCGGTCACCGCCGAGGCGGGCACGCCGTTCCACATGTGCCCGCCGTAGGAGACGTGGGCCAGGGAGTCCCAGTGCGTGCTCGCCTGCAGCCCCATCACCACGACGTCGTCGCTCGAGCAGAAGTTGGCCGGGTCGCCGAGGTAGGGCGTGTTGATGGCGACCATCGTCCGCAGCGGGTTGACCCGGCCGGGGATCGACCCGACCTGGGGCGACTGCTGGTCGAAGCGCATCGCCAGCGAGATCCGCTCGCCCGTCTCGACCGCACCCGCGCCGCGGCGCACGGCGTCGCCGTCGATCAGGTTGAGGGTGCCGAGCTGATCGTCGTCACCCCACCGCCCCCACTGCCGGAGCTCGGCGGCGAGGGTGTGGAACCAGTCAGGAAGCGGAGCCGGCACGAGCAGCTCACATCCCTCCTGTTCGTTCGCCGGCTGCTGCTGCAGGTCGGCTGGCAGGCTTGCTCCCGCCCACCCCAGCCTCGCGCCGGTAGCGCGTGGTGCTGTGCTCCGGGTCCTTGTCGAACTGCGGGATCACCTCGCGGCCGAAGAGCTCCATCGACGCCACGACGACCTCGGTGGGCAGCGTGTTCGTGGTGGGGCTGAAGGTGAGCTGGTCGAAGCCGACGTCGGCCCACTTCTGCACGGCCTTGGTGCAGTCGTCGGGGTCGCCGATGCACACGAAACCGCCGGCCGACAGCTGCTCGACCACCTCGGGCGTCGGCTCGGGGATCTTGTTCGGCCACTCGGGGAGCCCGTCGGGCTTCGGGATGTTGTCGAGCCAGTGGAAGGCGAGCGACGTGTAGTAGTTCATGCCCATGT
Source organism: Acidimicrobiia bacterium (assembly GCA_013694495.1). GTDB lineage: Bacteria > Actinomycetota > Acidimicrobiia > Acidimicrobiales > JACDCH01 > JACDCH01. The sequence goes on from JACDCH010000353.1 coordinate 14,580, forward strand.
TGGCCGCGACCTCGAAGGCCTTCGTGCGGTCCTCCATGCAGAGCATGTTGGTGACGCCCATGATGTTGTCGTTGATGTAGTCGCCGACGGGGGTGGAGTGGGCAATCTTGGCTTTGTAGCCGTCGACCAGCTTCGTCAGCTGGTGGGGGGCGCCGGTGGTGAAGCAGAACGTGCCCAGCCCGAGGTCGGCGGCCTCGCCGAACGTCGGGGGCGAGCCCGCCGCCACCCACATCGCCGGGTGCGACATGCCGTACGGCTTCGGGAACACCTGGCGCTCGGGCACCGAGAAGTACGTGCCGTCGTAGGAGTAGACGGCGTCCTTCCACATCTTGGGGATCTCGCCGATCGCCTCGCGCCACATGGCCTTGGTCTCGTGGATGTCCTCGATGCCGAAGCCGTGCACCTCGGTGGTCGACGAGCCCCGCCCGGTGCCGAACTCGAAGCGGTTGTTCGAGAGGTGATCGAGGAGGGCCACGTTCTCGGCGATGCGGACCGGCTTGTTGACGGCCGGCGTGATGTTGAAGATGGCCGAGCCGAGGTGGACGCGCTCGGTGATGCCGGAGCAGTGACCGAGGAAGGCCTCGGGTCCGGGCATGTGCGAGTACTCGTCGAGGAAGTGGTGCTGCGGGCACCACACGTACTTGAAGTCGTTCTGGTCGGCGGCCTTGGCGATCTCGACGTTGCGGAAGATCCGCTTGTGCTCCGCGTTGGGGTCGGCGGCGCGCTCGAACTTGGGCACGAACAGCTGGGCGAAGACGCCGAACTCCATCAGTCAGTTCTCCTGGGGGGTGACGGCGAGGACGCCGCGGTTGAGCTTGCCGTTCTTCAGGTCGTCGAGGGCCGTGCCGACGTCGGCGAGGTCGTAGACCTGGCTCACCATCTCGTCGAGCTTGAGCCGGCCGTCGAGGTAGAACCCGACCAGCAGCGGGATGTCGTGGTGCGGCCGGGTCGTGCCGTAACGGCAGCCCATGATCGACTTGTCGTTGTAGAGGTCGTTCACCACGAACGCCGCCTCGGTGCCGAGCTTCGGCACCCCGAGCAGCACGAGGTTCCCGCCCCAGTCGAGGAGGCCGATCGACGCCCGGATGAGGGCGGGGTGGCCGACGCACTCGAAGACGTGGTCGAACCCGTTCGGGAAGCCGAGGTCCTTCACCGAGTCGAGGTCGGTGGTGAAGTCGGTGGCGCCCATCTGCCGGGCGGCCGCCTCCTTGGCCGGGTTCGAATCGATGGCGACGACGCGCCCGGCGGCCGCGATGCGGGCCGCCTGCACGACGGACAGCCCGATGCCGCCGACGCCGATGACGGCGACGGTCTCGCCGGGCCGGACCTTGGCTCGGTTCAGCACCGCGCCGGTGCCGGTCACGACGCCGCAGCCGATGAGGCAGGCGACCTCGAACGGAACGCGCTCGTCGATGACCACTGCCTGGCTGGCCCGCACGACCGTACGCTCGGTGAACACGCCGAGGTTGGCGAACTGGAACGCCTTCTCGCCGCCCACGGTGAACGGGCGGGGCAGGCGCCCGAACGTGTCGCGGCAGTGGGTGGGCTCGCCCCGGTCGCAGGCGTCGCACTGGCCGCAGTTGCCCAGCGTGGTGAGCACGACGTGGTCGCCCGCCTTCACCTTCGTGACGCCGGCGCCGACCGCTTCGACGACACCCGCACCCTCGTGGCCGAGCACCACCGGGGTGGGGAACGGGATCGTGCCGTCGAGCACCGAGACGTCGGAGTGGCACAGCCCGGCCCGCTCGATGCGCACGAGCACCTCGCCCGCGCCCGGCTCGTCGGCCCGCAACTCGACGTCGTCGCGCACCTCGAGCTCACCCGTCCACACGAGGCCCCTCATCGCCGGCCTCCCGCCGCCGGCTGCGTGTCGTTCGGGCGCAGGACGTGGCCGGGGAGGCCGGCGTCGGGCTGGAGCTCGCCGTCGAGGACGATCGGCACCCCGTTGACGATGGTGGCGTGTACACCCTTGGGCTTCGACGTCCACCGGCCGGCGCCGTTGGGGAAGTCGTGCACGAACTCCTTGTGGTCCGGGCCGACGGTGTCGGGATCGAAGATCATCAGGTCGGCGGCGTAGCCCGGGAGCACCAGACCGCGGTCGGTGAACCCGCACAGCGCGGCCGGGATGGCGGTGATCTGGCGCACGCCCTCTTCGAGCGTGAACCCGCGCCACTCCCGCACCCAGTGCTCGAGGAACCACGTGTGGGCCTCGGCGCCGTCGTCGCGATCGAGGTGGGCCCCGCCGTCGCTCGTGCCCACGATCATGTGGGGGTCGTCCTGGGCGATCTTGGTGCCCTCGATCCACTCCGGCGTCTCGGTGCGCCACACGAACTCGGTGGCGAGGTCCTCGGAAAGCGCGATGTCGACCATGGCGTCGGTGGGGTGCACGCCCAGTTCGGCGGCGATGTCGACGAGCGACCGGCCGACGAACTTCTCGTTCTCGGCCTTGGTCACCTTGTTGACGTGCAGGACGCTCCAATGCGGCGGCGGGAGGGTCGCCCCGAGGCTGCCGTCACGGTTGGGATTGTCGACCGAGTCGCGGATGGCCTCGCGGAACGCAGGGTCCTGGAGCAGCACGATCCGCTCGGCGAAGGCCGGCGCCTCGGTGAACATGCGGTGGAACTGCAGCGCGCCCTCATAGAGCTTCGTGCCGGCGGCGAGGTCGAACGTGCGGTTGAACGGCTTCGACATGGCCATCGAGTACACCGCTGCGCCCCGCGAGGTGGCGTCGTCGACGAAGCGCTTGGCGTTGTCCCACCCCGCGGTCGGGGCATCGACCTTGGACCGGGCGCCGAGGCCCTGGATCACCACGGGCAGGCGCGACGAGAGCGCCAGATCGATGAGGAGCTCTTCGTCGTCGGCCGTGATGCCGCCGACTGCCGAGCCGGGTAGATAGGCGATGGAGCCGCCCGCGCCGCCGCGCCCGGCGGCTTCGACGAGGGCCCGCAGCTCGTCCATCGAGCTGAGCCGCGACGGCACAGGGCGGTCGGCCGAGTCGAAGTGCGTCGGCGAGTGCGTCGAGGAGAACCCGGCTGCACCGGCGGCCATGGCGTCGCGGACGATGGCCACCATCTGCTCGATCTCGTCGGGCGTGGCCTCGCGGGTCTGGCAGTCGTCGCCCATGACGTAGCGGCGCACGGCGCAGTGCCCGACGTAGAAGGCGGCGTTGATGCCGATCTTGCCCCGCATCGACTCGAGGAACTCGGGGAACGACTCGAAGCCGTCGACCGGGATGCCCTCGAGGGCGGCGGCGTCCATGCCCTCGACCCGAGCGAAGAGCTGGATGAGCCAGGGCGCGTCGCCCGGTCGGAGCGGCGCCACCGAGAAGCCGCAGTTGCCGGCCACCACGGTGGTGACGCCGTGGAAGCACGAAGAGGTGCCGTAGGGCTCGAACGTGAGCTGCGGGTCGTAGTGCGTGTGGGGGTCGACGATGCCGGGCGCGACCACCCGACCGTCGGCGTCGATCTCCCGGGCGCCCTCGCCGTCGACGAAGCCGACGGCGGCGATGCGACCGTCCTTGACCGCGACGTCGGCCCGGCGGCGCGGCAGGCCGGTGCCGTCGACCACGATCCCGTTGCGGACGACCAGGTCCCAGGTGGGCATGCCGCAAAACTAGAACACGTTCTAGTTTCGAGCAAGCCGCTGGTTGCGGCGACGGACGCAGGCGCGACAATGGAGCCATGCCGTACGTGTCGGGGCGGGTCGTGCACGACGCGGACGCCCACATCATGGAGACGCCGACGTGGCTCATCGAGCACGCCGACCCCGGGATCCGCGATCGCCTCGAGCCGCTGCGCCTGTCCAGCGGCAACGAGCTGCGCCAGACCGGTGATCCGGCCGAGCAGCTCCGCGATCTCGACACCGCCTTCGCCAAGCTCGCGGCCAAGCACCGCTCCGAGGAGTACCGGGCCGTCGAGGCCGGGGAGATCATGGGGCGCAAGAACTTCGCCGCCACGGGGTCGTTCCTGGCCGACGACCGGCCCCGCGCCCTCGACCTGCTCGGGTTCTCGAGCCAGCTCGTGTTCAACACGTTCCACAACCGGCGCCTGCGCGAGTGGGAGCACACGGGCGACGCCGAGCTCGCCATCGGGGCGGCCCGGGCCCACAACCGGGGCATGGTCGAGTTCTGCTCCGTCGACCGGCGCCTGCTGTCCACCTGCTACGTCCCGCTGTTCGACCTCGACCGCGCCGCGGCCCTGGCCGACGAGGCGATCGGCATGGGCGCGGCCGCGCTGCTCGTGGCGTCGGGCTGCCCGCCGCACCACTCCCCCTCGCACATCGGCCTCGACGGCGTGTGGGCCCGGGCCCAGGAGGCGGGCATCCCGATCGTGTTCCACGTCGGCGGCACCGGCGACCTCATCGACGCCCCGTACTTCCAGAACGGCCTGCCCATCCCGCCCGACTTCCACGGCGGCGAGGAGAACTTCCGCTCCGTCGACTACATGGGCATCCCTCACCCGCCCATGCAGACCCTGGCCACGATGATCTTCGACGGCGTGCTCGAGCGCTTCCCCGAGCTCAGGTTCGGCGTGATCGAGCAGGGCGCGATCTGGCTGCCGTCGTGGATGAAGCAGATGGAGTCGGCCTTCGACGCGTTCCACCGCCACGAGGAGCGCCTGCAGAAGCTGTCCCTGCGGCCGTCGGAGTACGTCCGCCGCCAGGTCCGGGCCACGCCGTACCCGACCGAGGACGTCGGCTGGACCATCGAGCAGGCCGGCCCCGAGATCTGCCTGTTCTCGTCCGACTACCCCCACGTCGAGGGCGGCCGGAAGCCGGTCGAGCGGTTCGAGGCCAGCCTCGACGCCGCAGGCATCGCCGAGGACGCCCGTCAACGCTTCTGGTCCGAGAACTTCCTCGACCTCATGGGCACCGCCGCCGCCCACCTCGCCGCCGCCTGATCCTCGACCGCCCGAAGGTCAAGGTCAAGGGCAAGGGCGCGACGGGGGCGGCGCTGGCCGACCGCACGTCGCTCGTGCCCCGACCCGCGTGCGCCGACCCGTCCTGCGTGCAGGTATCCGGCTGAAGTGCGGTTCTGCGCACGCGCAACGGACGAGCGCACGCTCGACCCGAGGCGCCGCTGCCGGTCAGAGCTCGGGGAGGGCGTCGAGGACGCGGTGGCGCCAGGGGGTGAGGTGCTCGTCGCGGCCCTTGGGCGTGCGGCCGAGGCGGACGACGACGGCGTCGAGGGCGGGGCACATCGTGATCGTCTGGCCCTCGTAGCCGGCGGCCCGCCAGGTGCCGCGGGCGACGTCGCCCTCGTCGACCCACCAGTGCGAGCCGTACCACCGGCCCTCCTCCGGGTCGATCGAGCGGGGGCGGCGCCCGTGGTCGATCCACGCTGCCGGCACGAGCTGGCGCCCGTCCCACCGCCCGCCCCGCAGGGCGAGCAGGCCGAGGCGGGCGTAGTCCCGCGCCGTCGCATGGACATAGGACGAGCCGACGAACGTGCCGGCGTCGTCGAAGCGGGCGTCGGCCGAGGTCATCCCGACGGCGTCGAACAGCCGCTCGTGGAGGAACGCGTCGACCGCGTCGCGGCCGCCCAGCTCGCGGCCGACGATGGCGGCGACGACGTTCGACGTGCCCGACGAGTAGTTGAACGTCGACCCCGGCTCGTGGGCCAGGGGCCGGCTCTCGGCGTAGGCCGCGTGGTCGGCCGCACCGGAGGCGAACAGCATCTCGATCACGTCCGACCCGCCGGCGTCGACGTAGTCCTCGGCCCATCGCAGCCCGTCGCGCATGGCGAGGAGGTGGTCGAGGGTGATGGCGGCCCGGGCGTCGTCCGGCTCGACCCGCCACGCCGGCACCGGCGCCGGCGCGTCTGGATCGAGGCGGCCTTCGTCGACGAGCACCCCGACGGCGAGGTGCAGGGCGGACTTCGCCATCGACCACGACAGCAGCGGCGTGGTCGCCGTCACCGGTGTCGGCTCGTGGGTGAACGAGGGCAGCGCGCCGCCGTAGCGCTCGGCGAGCACGCGCCCGCCCTGCACGACGACGATCGCGTACGTGTCGACGTAGCGCTCCTCGTCATCGAGCATCTCGTCGACGAGCGCGGTCACCGCCGGCTGCGGCTGTGCGGCGACCGCCCACCCGTCGTGGCCGGGCTCGGGGAAGGGCACGCCTTCGGGCTGCGGGGGGAGGGGCAGGAGCGCGTCGGCGGCGGCACGGAGGTCGGACACGGCGGGAATCCTTGCCGCCGGCGGCGACTGCGTCGCGACGGTCGCCGCTCGTGACCGTCGGCCAGCTCCTCACCGCGGGGCGCGATGGCTGTCCGACGCCCCTGCCCTCGCGACTGCCCGATCGGTCCTCGCCCACGTGGGGTCGCACGTGGTTCGATCGGGCCATGACGGAGCACATGGTTTCCCACGTCACCCAGAGCGAGCGCATGTCCTGCTGGGCCGCCTCGACGGCGATGATGTACGGCTGGCAGCAGAGCCAGAGCTGGCCCGAGGAGCAGATCCTCGAGCAGTTCCGCCACTTCGGCTACGACGGCACCAACTCGAACGAGGCCCTCGAGCTCGCCCAGGCCATGGGCATGAGCGTCGTCGCCGGCGCGTGCCGCGGGCTCGATGATTGGGCAGCGCTGATCGCCCGGGGGCCGGTGATGGTGGGCATCCCCGGCCACTGGATCGTGGTCAGCGGCATGAGCGACGACATGAACCAGCTCTACGTCCACGACCCCGCCCGAGGCGAGTTTTGGGCCGATTGGACGCAGGTCGAGGCGGCCTACGAGATGGCCCCGGACTTCGTCTGCGACATGATGCAGTTCTAATCGGGCGCCTCCGCAGCTGCGTCCCGCCCGCTCCCGACGTACGGGTGGCCGTCATCGGGCGCCGCGACCGACCCCCGGGCCAGGTCGGGCGGTGGGAGGGGCACGTCCCAGCGGGCCATCCCCCGCTCGAGGTGGCGCACGGTCTCCTCGAGCACCCGCACCCTGGCGTTGCGCTTCTGCTCGGCCGAGACGACCACCCACGGTGCGTCGGCGTGGTCGGTGCGCTCGAGCATGTCCTCGATCGCCTGCTCGTACTCGGCCCGCTTGGCCCGGTTGCGCCAGTCCTCGTCGTTGAGCTTCCACGACTTGAGCGGGTCGGCCGCCCGCCGTTTGAAGCGGCGCTCCTGCTCCCCATGGGAGATCTGGAGCCAGAGCTTCACGAGCACCATGCCCTCGGCGCACAACGTGCGCTCGAAGTCGACGATCTCCTCGTAGGCCCGCCCCCACTGCTCGTCGGTGGCGAACCCCTCGACCCGCTCCACCAGCACCCGGCCGTACCAGGAGCGGTCGAACACCGTCATCCCGCCCCACCCGGGCAACTGCGGCCAGAAGCGCCACAGGAAGTGGTGGCGCTTCTCGTCGTAGGTGGGTGCTGCGACCTGGGTGACCCGCACGTGACGCGGATCGAGCGGGCCGACGAGCCGCTTGATGGCGCCGCCCTTGCCGGCCGCATCCCACCCCTCGAACACCACGCACACGGGCGGCCCGAGCTCGTGCCCGAGCTGACCCCCGAGCGTCAACCGCAGGGCGAGCAGCCGCTCCCCGGCACGCGTCAACCGGGCGACCTCCTCCTTCGCCGACACCTGCTCGGTCAGATCGACCTGGTCGAGGATCCCCATCGCCCCCAGCCTCGCGCCAGCCGACCCTGCCGCCGTCACGGCCCGACGTCGAGGGCGCCCAGGAGGTCGGCCAGCCGTGGGGCGACGACCGCCGCGCCGTCGGGTTCGAAGTGGGCGCCGTCGAGGGGGCGCAGCACCACACCGTCGAGCGTGGTCGGGCACGGCGCGTGCCGACCGCAGACGAGGGCGGCGAGGTCGACGAGCACCGCCCGCCCGTCGCTCGTCCGGGCAACGTCGGCGAGCAGTGCACCGAGGCGGGCGATGCGTGCGTTGTCGTCGGCCGGTGCCACCCGCAGCTCGCCGTCCACGATCGGCGGGATCGTGAGCAGCGCGACGACCGCGCCGCCGGCCGACAAGCGGTCGACCGCAGCGCGCAGCTCCGCCCGCACGATGCTGTCCCACTCGGTCGTGCCGAAGGGGACGTGGCGGCCGGCGACGATGCGGTCCGAGGTCTCCCAGCTCGAGTGGAGCACGACGAGATCGGGGTCGGTGCCGAGTCCCTGGGCCTGGAGCTCGGGCACGGCCTCGGTGCACGTCGCTGCCCACGGCGTCGGCGCTCCCGACGCGTCGGCGGTGAGGGCGAGCTCGGGGTCGACGCCGGCCGCGGCGCCGCAGCCCACGGCGGTGGCGGCCGCGAACGACACCCCCCGGGC
>JACDCH010000356.1 GCA_013694495.1 Acidimicrobiia bacterium
CTCGTCGGGCGCGCCCGACGAGGGCGGCGGCGCAGCCCAGGCTGCACGCGAAGGGCAGGTGGTCGGAGCCCTGCGCCAGCCCCTCCCAGAACGGCACCGACAGCGCCAGCAGCCCGGCCACGACGGAAGGCTGCAGCCACGAGCCGGTGCAGGCGCGCAGGACGCCGAGGAGCATGACGACGGCGGCGACGAGGCCGAGGGGGTACGTGGCGCGGCTGGCGAACGGCGCGAACCAGACGAGCGATCCTGGTCCACTGGCTGGCGGGTTCCCCAGGTACGTGTCGGTCTCGTACGGGTCGTGGACGCCGGCCTCGAGGTTGTCGAGCACGACGAGCACGGCGTCGTCGGCGTCACTGCCGCCGCCGGTCGACCGCCGCTCGTCGAACACGGGGTAGGCGACGACGGCCACGGCCAGGGCGACGGCGACGAGGGCGAGCGACGGCCACGGCGTCCGCAGCACGCGGGGCAACTGGCGCCGGCGCCGTCGGAGCATGAGGGCGAGCCCGGCGGCGGACGCGACCCAGACCACCGCCACCGCGATCGGCCCGAGCGCACCGGGGAGGCGGAGGAGAGGCCGCAGAGCGGCGAACTGGAGGAGGAACCAGACGATCGGGACGACCCGACCGACCGTACTGGCCCTGCTTGGCCGGGCCGGGGTGGGTCGGGCAGCATGGCTCGATGGACCTGAGCTACCCGCCCGAGGCCGAGGCGTTCCGCAAGGAGATCCGGGCCTGGCTCGAGGAGAACCTGCCGGCCGGATGGTTCGAGCCGGGGTTCGAGCAGACGGCGGCGGAGCGCAAGGCGTTCCAGGAGTCCTGGTCGGAGAAGCTCTTCGCCGGTGGGTGGATCTGCGCGTCGTGGCCCGAGGAGTACGGCGGCAAAGGCCTGTCCGTCATCGAGAACGTCGTCCTCAACGAGGAGTTCGCCAAGGCGAGCGCCCCGATGCGGGCCGACTTCTTCGGCGACACGCTCGTCGGTCCCACCATCCTCCAGTGGGGCACCGAGGAGCAGAAGCAGGACTTCCTGCCCAAGATCATGCGGGGCCAGATCAGCTGGTGCCAGGGCTTCTCCGAGCCCGACGCCGGCTCCGACCTCGCCGGCTTGAAGACCACGGCCGTGCTCGACGGCGACGAGTGGGTGATCAACGGCCAGAAGGTGTGGACCACCCAGGCCCAGGTGGCCGACTACGTGTTCCTCCTGGCCCGCACCGACCCCTCGGCGCCCAAGCACAAGGGGATCAGCTACCTGCTCGTGCCGATGAAGCAGCCGGGGGTCGAGGTGCGGCCCATCGTGCAGCCCGACGGCTCCGCCGAGTTCAACGAGGTGTTCTTCTCCGACGTGAGGGCCCCGAAGGAGAACGTCGTGGGTGGCGTGAACAACGGGTGGAAGGTGGCGATGACCACCCTCGGCTTCGAGCGGGGCGCGTCGGCCACCACCTCGCACCGCCGCTTCGCCAAGGAGCTCGACCAGATCCTCGAGCTGGCCCAGGAGAACGGCCGCATCCAGGAGCCGACGATCCGGCAGCGCTTCGTGCACCAGTGGTCCCGCGTCCAGATCCAGCGCATCAACGGCCTGCGGACGCTGTCCGACACGCTCCACGGCACGAAGCAGGCCGCCGCCCTCGGCCCGCTCAACAAGATCATCTGGAGCGAGGCGCACCGCGACACGCTCGAGCTGGCCATGGACGTGCTGGGCATGGAGGGCCAGATCCTCACCGGGCGGGGCGGCACGGAGGACGAGTACGTCCCGGGCTACGGCGTGCGCCGGGGCCGGGCCGACTACCCGGTGAGCACCCTGCAGGCGAGCTTCTTCTTCAGCCGCTCCGAGACGATCTGGGGCGGCGCCGCCGAGATCCAGCGCAACATCGTGGGGGAGCGGGTGCTGGGCCTGCCCAAGGAGCCGAGCCCGGCTGCCGCCGGCGGCGCCTGACCGGCCCCTGCCATCACCCGTCGGTACGGTCTAGGGCTCCATGGCTGAGCAGGGACGACACTTCGCGCGCCGTCACCGGAGGTGGTGGCAGAGCGTGCTCCTGTCGCTCAGCGCGTTGGTGAGCGTCGGCTGCCTGGCCTCGTCGGGCTTCGTCCTCTACGTCTACGGCAAGCTCGACTTCGTCCGCCTCGACCGCGACGAGGCCCCGGTCGACGAGCCTGTCCCGCCCGGCGAGCCCGAGAACTTCCTCATCGTGGGATCGGACTCGCGGGAGGACATCGACGTCGACGACCCCGCCTTCGACGACGTGCTCCCCACCGACGAGGTCGCCGGCCGGCGCTCCGACACGATCCTGCTGGCCCGCATCGACCCCGCCAGCGCACGCATCCAGATGGTGTCGTTCCCGCGCGATCTCTGGGTGCCGATCGCGGGGCGCGACGAGACCGACCGCATCAACTCGGCGTGGGGCCACGGCCGGGACGTGCTCATCAACACGATCCGCGACGACTTCGGCATCGATATCCACCACTACGTCGAGATCGACTTCACCGGCTTCCAGCGCCTCGTCAGCGCCATCGACGGCGTCCCCGTCTATCTCGACACCGAGTACCGGGACACGCACTCCGGCCTCAACCCGGTCGGCCCGGGCTGCGTCACCCTCGACGGGGAACAGGCGCTGGCGTTCGCCCGGGCCCGCTTCCTGCAGCACCGGCTCGACAACGGGCGCTGGAGCAACCCCGACCCGACCGCCGACCTCGGCCGCATCACCCGCCAGCAGCTCCTGATCCGCAAGGCGCTCGAGCAGGTGCTCTCGCTGAACCCGGTGGCCAACGTCGGCACGCTCACCAACCTCCTCGACGTGGCCACCGACGCGGTCACGCTCGATTCCCAGCTCTCGAACGACGACCTGCGCGCCCTGGCCAGCCAGTTCCAGTCCTTCAACCCCGAGACCATCCAGAACTACGCGCTGCCCGTGGAACCCCGCACCACCAACGGTGGCGCCGAGATCCTCGAGCTCGACGAGCAGGCGGCCGAGCGGATCTTCAACGTGTTCCGGGGCGTCGACCCCGACACGATCTACCCCCAGGACATCGCCGTCAGCGTTCGCAACGGTTCGGGCGCACCCCACCAGGCGGCCGACGTCGCCGCCGCCCTCGACGCCATCGGCTTCGTCACGTCCGTCTCCGGCGACGCCGAGCCGACGGTCGCCACCACCGTCGCCTACGCACCCGGCGCCGAGGCCTACGCGCATCTCGTGACCCGCCACCTCACGTCGCGGGCAGAGCTCGTGGCCGACGAGACGCTCGTCCCGGGCGAGGTCATGGTGATCACCGGCAACGACTTCACCACCGTCGTCCGCGAGCCGTGGCCCGAAGCCGCGGTGCCGTTGCCGGTGCCGACGTCGACCGGGGCGACCTCGACGGTGCCGGTGGCGCCGTCCACCACCGTCGTCGGCGTGATCCCCGACGCCCCGCCTCCCGGCGAGGAGTGTTGAGGCCGGCGCTGCTCGGACCCCGTGCCGCCCTCCTGCTGGTGGCCCTCGTCGCCGTGTCGTGCGGCGAGGAGGAAGATCCGGTGGTCGAGGTCGAGGCGGGCGTGGCCGCTGTCCTTGCCGAGCGGCTCGGCTCCACCGTCGAAGCCGTCACCGTCGACTGCCCCGCCGACGCCGCGCTCGAGGAGGGTGCCGAGCTCGCCTGCGCGGTGTCCGTGGCCGGCGACGACGCCGTCGACCTGCGCCTCGTCATCGGCCCCGCGGGTTCCGTCGAGCTCACCCGGGCCGTCGTGCCCACCGACGACGCCGAGGCCTACCTCGTCGGCCAACTCACCCGCCCCGCTGAGGGCCCCGTCGACGTCGACTGCGGCGAGCAGACCCTCGTCGTGCGCGACGTGGGCGAGACGTTCCCGTGCGAGGTCCGCCGCCAGGCCGACGGCGCCACCTTCGACGTGACCGTGACCGTCTTCAGCCTCGACGGTCAGGTCCGCCACCGCGTCGAGCCCACGACGACGACCACCCCGCCCGCCGCGCCGCCGGCCACCGTTGCGCCCCCGTAGTCGCTTCGGTCGGTCAGCGAGCGGGTGGTACGGTCGCCGGTCCCTAGCCCCCGTAGCTCAGTGGATAGAGCATCGGCCTCCGGAGCCGTGTGCGGGCGTTCGAGTCGCCCCGGGGGCGCTGGCGAATCAAGCCCTGACCAGCGTAGATGCACAGGTCAGGGCCTTCCTTGATTGTCCGCCAGTTCCGCCCGTGCACTCGAATCTCCGCCGTGATTGGGAGGGCATTGGGAGGAGCGTGGGAGGAGCCGCCTCAGGCACCCGGGCGTACAGGGGCCGGCGGTGCCCGTCGATCCACGCCTGGAGCGCGGCCAGATCGAACCGGAGGAGGTGCCCCATTTGAGGTAGGGGGAGTGCGCCCTCGTGCACGAGGCGGCGCACGTTGCCTGATCGCCGTTCGCGTCTCAACACACGCACAGCGGATGCGGTGGAAGACTTCGGTCGTGCGCGGAGCCTGGACACGGAGAGTCCGTGACCCCACTCGTCTCACTCTCGCCATGGCGGTGGTCGGCGCTCTCGTTGCAGTTGAGGCCCGGCCGAGAGGCGCGAGACGACGGAGACTCTGACGCCCGTCGAGCTGGACGATGGCGACCCGGCACACGTCGAGCGTTCGATGTGCCCGCGGGTTCGGTGCTCGCGGTCGACGTCGTTCCGACGGGTGAGGATGCCGCGCAGTTCCTACTCGAGGCCCAGCAGAACACCGAGCTCGGCAGGCTCCTGAGTCGATGAGACTGCGTTCAGTTCCGTCCTTGGTGCAGCTCGCGGTCGGCTTCGGCAAGGACGACTGCTGCGGTGCGACAGAGGCCGACCTCTGCTCGCCGTGGATGGCGGCCGATGAGATCGCTCTACACCACTCGTACACGTAGCGTGTATCATTGGTGTATGGCCCGGTCACGCACGAACATCGAGATCGAGGACGACTACATCGAGGCGATCATGAACCGCTTCGGCGTGCACACGAAGACCCAAGCGGTGGACCTCGCACTTCGACACGTCGCCGGTCAACCAATGACCCGCGAGGAAGCGCTGTCGATGCGGGGCTCGCACGCCATCGCAGACATCCCGGCTGACGTGGCTCCGGCTGACGCCTCGTGATCTTGGTCGACACGTCGGCATGGGTCGAGTTCGACCGGGCCACTGGCAGCGCGGTCGACCGCCGACTCACCGTCCTCATCGAAACCGATGCGCCCGTCGCCGTCACCGAGCCCGTGATCATGGAAGTGACCGCGGGCGCACGGAGCGATGCACGCGAGCGCGATCTGTGCCGGCTCCTGCTCCGGTTCCGTCTCCTGCGGTTCGACCCGGTGATCGACTTCGACGCTGCGACACGCATCTACCGGCGGTGCCGTGCGGCAGGGGTCACGCCGCGGGGCATGGTCGACTGCATGATCGCCTCCGTCGCGCTGCGCCAGGGCGCGTCGCTGCTCGCTCAAGACGTCGACCTTCACCGCGTGGCCGGCGTTCTGGGCATCGCGACCGACGAGGCCCGTTAGTCGGTGCCCGCCAGCAGCCGTGGGCAGAGGTTCGAGTCCTCTCGGGGGCGCAGCGGGAGGTGGGCCCTGGCCGGCGTCGAGCTGCCGGTCAGGGCCTCACGTCCTGCGATCAGCAGGGGATGCGGTTCGACTCGACGACGTCGCCGATCTCGTCGGTGCCGGTGATGTAGCCGGGTCGCTCACCCCTCGATGGTGTCGGCGGGCGATGTGAGGAGGTGCCTCAGGCGAGGGCGGCGGGGGTGAGGTCGGGTTGGAGGCGGGTCTCCTCGATGCGGCGGTAGCCGTCGGGGATGCTCATCGGCTTCCGGCCGCGGATGTCGAAGGCGAGGCTGACCGACTCGAGCACCGTCAGGAGCGCGCCGGTCTCGAGGTCGTAGGCCCAGTTGACGCGGTGGATGACCTTGTCGAGCACGGCGACGGTGGCGGCGAAGCTCTGGATGTGCTCGCCGACGCGGGGGAGCGCGCCGAAGATGGCTCGGGTCTCCATCGACGCCCACCCCATCAGCTGCCCGGACGTCGTCTCGTGCAGGTGGTCGGGACGGTCGCCGTCGACCTGCTCGCCGCCCCAGGTGAGCGCGGGCGCCAGCTCGACGAGGTAGCGGCCCTCGGCGTCGCACTCGCTGGGGAGCACCGTCCGCGGCTTGCGGAAGGCGAGGTCGCGGGAGCGGAGGGTGGCGAGATCGGGTGCGGACGAGAGGAGGTCGGCGTCGAGGGAGATCGTGCGGGTGGCGGCGTGGTCCGGCAGCTCACCGGCCTCGGCTACGGCGGCGGCCGCGGCGGCCTCGGGCACGGGCAGCCGGCCTCCGCCTTCGTCGACGGGGCTGACGCGGTGGACGAAGGTGGCGGCGAAGGTGCCGGTGGCGGCGTCGGCCAGCTCGTGGTGGATCCGGACGGCCCGCTCGTCTGCGCCCAGCACCAGGCTCCGCACCACGAGCTCCGTCCCGAGGAGCTGCTCACGGTGGTGGCGCGTGTAGGCGTCGTGCACCAGGTGGGGCCGGTCGCCCCAGCCGGGGAGGTCGGCCAGCACGGCGCGGGTGCCCCGCAGCGCGTTCGTGGCGTAGTAGCGCACGTTCATGTGGCCGAGGTGGTCGATCTGTTCCTCGGTGACCGTGCTCCTGTGGGTCGTCCGCAGCATCGGGCGACCGTATGCGGGCCGGCCGCCCGGTCCCAAAGGCGGCAGGTCGGAACGCGGCCCGGTCACCGATGAGCCCGGGCGCACCGCGTCCACCCGGAGTGGACGACGAGCAGGCCGCCATCGAGATCGACCTGCTCGGTGACCACGACGAACGGCGCCCGGTGGTCGTTCCGCCGGGGCTGATCCCTACGACGCAGCGATGACGGCCTCGGCGATGGCGATGCGCGCTGTGTCGTTGTCGACCTCGCCGGTGTAGGTGCCGTGGACGAAGAAGCAGAGGCCGTTGTCGAGCGTGACGGCGAGGGCCTCGTCGATGTTCGCCGAGACGAAGGCGGCGTGGGCACCGAGGCCGTCGACGGTCTCGGGATCCTCGGTTCGGGCCTCCGCCCCCTCGCACTCGGCCGCGATGCTGTAGTAGTCGATCAGGGCCCCGCTGGACTCGCCGCGGTACAGGCAACCGAACGGCGGGAAGTCCTCGGCGGTGACGGCGCTGCCGACGGCTGCGGCGACGTCGTCCTCGCTGACGATCCCGCAGTGGTCGTCGGGCCACTCCGCGCCTGTCGTGGCATCCGCCCCGTCAGTGGCCTGCGATGTCGGGATCGCGTCGTCGGACGCCTCGCCCCCGGCGACCGGATCGTCGCCGCCGCAGGCGGCGAGCGCGAGAGTCGCCGCGACGGCGATGGTCCACAGCCGAGTTCCCGAGGTCTTCGTCACAGGTGCGGACGGTACGAAGCGGCTCGGCCGGCCGGTCGGGTCGCTCACATCTCCCGACCCATGAACGCCAGCAGGCGCGCCTGGTCCTCGGCGTCGCCGTCGACCTCGACGCGGGGGCCGTAGTGGCCGCTGCCCCGCATCGCCTGGTCGACCTCCGCCGGCAGCGTCTCGAGTCCGGCGAGCGTGCGGCGCACCTCGTCGGGGTCGAGCAGCTCGTCGAGACCGGTCGCCCGGGCCAGGTCCCACGTGTGGATGAGCACGTCGGGGGTGCACGTCATGTCGACGGCGGCCTCGAGCGAGAGGCGGCCCGGCGGCCCGCAGTCCTCGACCCGCGTCGCCACCGCCGGATCGTCGAGCGCCCCCTGGATCGCCGCGCACACGACCGCCCAGGCGCCGGCCGGGTCGGACTCCACCGAGGGGATCGGGCCCGCTTCCACGCCGAAGGCGCCGAGCAGGAAGCCCGGACCGGGGAGCCACTCGACCAGGTGGCGCACGACGTCGCGCGCCACCCATCCCTCGCACGGCGCCGGCCGCTCCCACGCATCGGGCGCCACCGCCTCGACCCGGGCGGTGAACGCCGCCGCCACCTTCTCGAACCGCGCTGCGATCTCGGTCATCGAGGAAGTCTGACGACGCCCGCCGCCCGAACTCATCGGCCCGTCGATCAGACCGAAGGGTGCGTACATGACGGAACCGTCCTGCTGGCACCCTTCGGTCGCCGACAGCGCAGCTGGGGTGGCCCGGACCGCCGGCCTCGAGGTCGAGGGCCCGCCCGAGGTGCAGGCCGAGCTCGCCCGGCTCGGCGGCGAGCTCGTCGCTGACCTGAGCACGGCCGCCGCCGGGTCAGAACCCGTAGCGCTCGCCCAGGCCGCACTCGTAGCCGCTGGCGGGGTGCTCGCGCGTCCAGCGCTGGCCCACCACGCGCACGATCACGAAGCACGTCGCCCCTTCGCCTCGCGCCGGCGAGAACGGCGCGAACAGCCCGCCACCGTCGGACTCCTCGATGGCCCGGATGGCCTCGAGGACGCGGGTGCGGGTGACGTCGGCCCCGACGGTGCGCAGCGCGTCGACGAACACCGCGGCGTCGCGCCAGCCGTTGACCGGGAAGAGGTCGATCGACGCGCCAGGGAAGGCGGCCCCGTGCCACTGCCGGAACTCGGCGAGCGCGGGGCTGATCGCCTCCTCGCCCTCGTTGATCACCGGTACGTAGGTGAGGTGGTTCGACCAGCCGTCGGCGGTGTCGCCCAGCAGCTCGACCAGCCGCGAGTTGTAACCGATCTGCGAGACCTTGAGCTCGGGCTCCCAGTTCTGCTGGCGCATGTTGCGGGCGAACCGGACGTGCATGTTCACCTCGAAGGCGAACAGGTAGACCATCTGGGCGCCGGCCGAGCGCAGGTTGATGATCTCGGCGGTGAAGTCGGGCGACGTGGGGGAGGCGCCGGAGTTGTAGACGACGTTGAAGCCCGCCCGCTGGAAGCCGGCGATTGCCCCGGGCGTGTTCGAGCGCACGCCGCCGACGTCGGCGTACATGAACCCGACGTTGGCGACGTCGGGGTACGCCTGCCGGTAGTACACGTAGGGCCCGCTGTGGGCGACGTTCGGCTCCGTCCGGGGCTCCGTGCTCGGGAGCGACCGGCCCGCCGGGTCGACGAAGGTGCCGACGTAGGGCACGCCCGTCTGCTCGACGAGGTCGACGTAGCCGGAGTCGGCCACCGCGAGGCTCCCGACGAAGGCCAGCACCTGCGGCTCGAGGCGCAGGAACTCGCCGCGGGCGCGTTGCGGATCGAGCCCGTCGTCACCCTTCAGGATGCGGATCTGGCGGCCGCACACGCCGCCCTCGGCGTTGACCTTGGCGAAGTAGGCCGCCGCGCCCCGGAACTGTCCCTCGGTGGCGCCGGGCAGGGGGCCCGAGGCGGTGACCATGGCGGCCACGACGATCTCCTCGGCGGTGACGCCCACGTCGGTGGCGCCGCCCGTGCAGGGCGTCGCGGCGGCGTCGGTCGTGCCGTCGCCAGCGGGG
>JACDCH010000357.1 GCA_013694495.1 Acidimicrobiia bacterium
GCTCCGGCTGGCTCGCGCTAGTGGGCCGCGACGCCGGCGCTCCAGGTGGCGAAGAGCGAGGCGTAGCGGCCGCCGAGCTCGATGAGCGCACGGTGGGGGCCGAGCTCGACGATGCGGCCGCCGTCGACCACGGCGACGCGATCGGCCCGCTGGGCCGTCGACAGGCGGTGGGCGATGACGATGACCGTGCGGCCCGACATGAGCGCCTCGATGGCGTGCTCGACGAGCCGCTCGGTGCCGGGGTCGAGCGACGACGTGGCCTCGTCGAGCACCAGCACCTCGGGGTCGGCCAGGGCGGCGCGGGAGAGCGACACGAGCTGCTTCTCGCCCGCCGACAGGCGCGAGCCGCGCTCGCGCACGGGGGTGTCGAGCCCCTCCGGCAGCGCCGCGAACCGGTCCAGCGCCCCGACCGCGGCGAGGGCGGCGTCGACCTCCGCGTCGGTGGCGTCGGCCCGGCCGATGCGGACGTTGTCGCGGATGGAGCCGGCGAACAGGAATCCCTCCTGGGGTACCACGCAGACGTGGCGGCGCAGGTCGGTGAGGGCGACGTCGCGCAGATCGACGCCGCCGATGCGCACCGTGCCGCCGGCGGGGTCGTAGAGCCGGGCCACAAGCTTCGCCACCGTGGACTTGCCCGCGCCGGTGGGGCCGACGACGGCCAACCGCTCGCCGGTGGCGATGTGCAGCGTGACGTCCCGCAGGACGAGGGGCCGGTCGCTGCCGTAACGGAACGACACGTCCTCGAGGTCGACTGCGCCCGCCGCCGCCAGCGGCATCGGGAAGGCCGCCTCGGCCACTTCGGGATCGCTGTCGAGCAAGCCGAAGAGCTTGTTGAGGCCGGCGCCGGCCGACTGCACGAGGTTGAACAGCTGGCTCAGCTGGTTCAGCGGCTCGAAGAGGTTCGAGAGCGTGAGCACGAAGAACGTGACCGTGCCGAGGGTGATGTCGCCCTGGTGCACGAGCCAGCCGCCGACCAGCAGCGTCGCCGCCGTCGTGAGGGCGCCCGCCCCCTCGATGACCGGCAGGTACCAGGCCGAGACCCGCACCGAGTCCATGTGGGCGTCGAACAGCTCGCCGCTCGCCCGGTTGAACCCCTCGACCTGGCGCCGCTCCCTGGCGTACGCCTGGATCACACGCACCCCGGTGAGCCCCTCCTGCAGCGACGAGAGGGTGGCGCCGATGCGGTCGCGCACGACGAGGTACGCCTTGTTCGAGTCGCGCTGGAACTTGATCGACGCCGCGATCACGAAGGGAAGCGCGATGAGCGCGACCAGCAGCAGCTGCCACGACACGATGCCGAGCACCACGACGGACAGCACGAGCAGCAGCACGTTCGCCACGAACATGAGCAGGCCCATCTGCACGAGCTCGGCCAGCGAGTCGATGTCGGACGTGAGCCGGCTCACCACGACGCCGGCCTTCTCGCGGTCGAACCAGCCGAGCGACAGCCGCTGAAGGTGGTCGAAGGCCCGGAGGCGGAGGTCGCGCAGGAACCCCTCGCCGATGCGACCGATGAGGGCCACCTGCTTGCGCAGCGTGAAGAAGGCGACGATCGCCACCAGCGCGTAGCCGACGACGGCGCGGTTCAGGGCGCCGCCGTCGCGCTCGGCGAGGCCGTGGTCGATCGCGTAGCGGACGAGGAAGGGGCCGGCCAGCACGCTGAAGGTCTGCAGGACGATGAGGCCCGCGGCGGCGGCCATCTGCCGCCGGTAGGGCCGCAGCATCCGCCCCGCCCGCCGGATGACGTGCACGGCGCGGGCGCGGTCGAGGCGGTCCTGCTCGTCGACGGCGGCCATCGACCACATCAGGAGCCGACCTCCGCGGCGTCGAGCACGCCGTCGGTCCCTGCTCCGTCGCCGTCGTCGGTGGGAGGGCGCTGCGCCGCCGACGCGAGCACCACGCGGTACCGCTCCTCGGTCGCCAGGAGCTGCTGGTGGGTGCCGGCGGCGACGATGCGGCCGCCGTCGAGCAGCACCACCCGGTCGGCGAGGGCGATGGTGGCCGGCCGGTGGGCGATGACGATCGTGGTGCGACCCTGCATCACCTCGGCCAGAGCGTCGCGGATCTCGTGCTCCTTGGTCGGGTCGACCGCCGACGTTGCGTCGTCGAGGATGAGGACCCTGGGGTCGGAGAGGATGGCCCGGGCGATGGCGATGCGCTGGCGCTGCCCGCCCGACAACGAGAACCCCCGCTCGCCGACCACCGTCGCGTACCCCGACGAGAGCTCGTCGATGAAGTCGTGGGCGCTGGCCAGCCGGGCGGCCCGCTCGACGCGGGCGAGGTCGGCGTCGGGCTCGGCGAAGGCGATGTTGGCGCCGATGGTGTCGCCGAAGAGGAACGTCTCCTCGAAGACCATCCCGACCGCCCGGCGCAGGTCGTGGAGCCGCAGCTGGCGCACGTCGACGCCGTCGAGGGAGATCGAGCCGGCGTCGACGTCGTAGAAGCGGGGGAGGAGGCGGGCGACGGTGGACTTCCCCGACCCGGTGGCGCCGACCAGGGCCACCGACTCGCCCGGTTCGATGCGCAGGTCGAACCCGTCGAGGACCAGCGCGGCGGTGCCCGGGAAGGCGAAGCGCACCCCGCTGAAGTCGACGGCGCCGGAGGCGATGCCCGGGCCGCGCCGAGGGAGGGGGCGGGGTGCGGGCGGGTCGACCACGGCCCGTTCGGTGGCCAGCACCTCGTGCACGCGCTGGGACGAGGCGATGGCGCGCTGGGCCGTGGCCAGGATCATGCCGAGCATCCGCAGCGGCCAGATCAGCATGACGACGTAGACGTTGAAGGCGACGAGCGTGCCGATCGACATGCGGCCGTCGAGCACGAGGTGCCCGCCGTACCAGAGCGTGGTCACGAGGCCGACGTTCGGCAGCAGCTCGAGGATCGGCCAGTACCGCGAGCGGACGAGGTTGGCGCCGATCGACGCGTCGTAGACGTCGTCGGCCTCGGCCGCGAATCGGGCCCGCTGGATGGGCTCGGCGCCGAAACCCTTCACGACCCGAACGCCCGAGACCGACTCCTCGACCACCGACGCCAGCTCGGCCGACTCGGACTGGATCTCCATCATCTTCGGGTGGAGCCGCGTGCCGAAGCGCCGGGCGACGACGTTGATGATCGGCAGGGTGCCGACGGCCAGCAGCGTCAGCAGCGGGTTGATCGTCAGGAGCACGACGACGACGGCGAGCACGGCGGTGGCGTTCGACAGCGTCAGCGGGATCATCACGATGAAGGCCTGGACCTGGTTCAGGTCGTTGTTGGCCCGGCTCATCAGCTGACCGGTCTGGGCCTGGTCGTGGTAGGCGAAGTGCAGGCCCTGGAGGTGGGCGAACATCCGGTCCCGGAGGTCGGCCTCGGCCTTGCGGGCCACGCGAAAGGCGGCGTAGCGGCGGAACCCGGTGGCCAGGGCCTGCATGGCGCCGACGGCTGCGAGCGCGCCCGTCCACGCCAGCAGCGACCCGTTGTCCCGGGCCTCGATCCCGTGGTCGATCGCGCCCCGCACCAGCAGCGGCACGACCACCCGCGCCGCGGTCCACGCCAGGCCCAGGACCATCCCGACGACCACCCAGCCCCGCTGCGGGCGGATGGCGTGGCGCATGAGCCGCCACGCATCACTGTTGTCTCCCCCCGTCGCACGCACGTCCGGTCCCTCCTCGGGCCGACGGTAGTGACGCCGCGTCACCGCCCCCCAACCGGTTCGCCAGGACGTCCCTGTAGCTTCCGCCCGACATGGCGACGCTCGTGTCCTTCCACGCCCACCCCGACGACGAGTGCATCGCCACAGCCGGCGTGCTGGTCAAGGCCAAGGAGGACGGCCACCGCACCGTCCTCGTCTTCGCCACCCGCGGCGAGCACGGCGAGGTCGCCGACGGCTTCCTCGGCGCCGACGAGGAGCTCTGGACCCGCCGGGTCGACGAGACGCACGCCGCCGCCGCCGTGCTCGGCGTCGACCGGGTCGAGTTCCTCGGCTACCGGGACTCGGGGATGATGGGCACCCCGGAGAACGACCTGCCCGGCTCGTTCTGGACCGCCGACATCGAGGAGGCCGCCCAGAAGCTGGGGGCGCTGCTCCGCGAGGAGGACGCCGAGGTCTTCACCTGCTATGACGAGATCGGCGGGTACGGCCACCCCGACCACATCCGGGTGCACGAGGTCGGGCTGCGCGCCGCCGCCCTGGCCGGCACCCCGCGGGTGTACCAGAGCACGATCAACCGCGACGCGCTGATGCGCATGGGGGAGGGGCTCGATCCCGAGGTCATGGCCGAGGCCGGCCTCGAAATGCCCGACTTCGAGCGCCAGCCCCAGTTCGGCATGCCCGAGGCGGTCATCACCTGCGCGGTCGACGTCACCGCCTACGCCCCCCGGAAGCGGGCGGCGATGCGGGCCCACGCCAGCCAGATCGCCGACGACCACTTCATGCTGGCCATGCCCGACGACATGTTCGCGGCCGCCTTCGGCACCGAGTGGTTCATCCGCGACGGCCAGGGCCCCGGCATCACCGAGACCTCGATCCTGTGAGTTTCGACTTCATTCGCTCCGCTCCGTTCGGTCGAGTTGGCGGACCCGACGTCGTGGAGGCTGTGGCGGTCCTCGGACGACTTCGTCGCCCTGCGGCCGATCCCAGGGGGCTCCGCCCCCAGAGCGCTTCGTGACGGCGCAGAGCTGGACCCACACCGGGTACACCCAGCAGATCGTGTTCGGCGCCGGGGCGGTGCGCGAGCTCGGACGCCTGCTGCGCGCCATCGGCGCCCGGCGCGTCCTGCTCGTCACCACCGAGGGCCGGATGGCGAGCGAGGAGGGTGCGGCCATGCGCCGCAGCCTCGGTGCCGACCTCGCCTCGACGTTCGCCCGGGTCGAGAGCCACGTCCCCATCCCGCTGGTGCAGGAGGCGGTGCGCCAGGCCCGCCGCGACGCGGTCGACGCCATCGTCTCCTTCGGCGGCGGCAGCTGCGCCGACCTGGCCAAGGCCGTGTGCTTCTTCACCGAGCAGGAGAGCGGCATCCCGTCGACGTCGTGGGCCGACCGCCCCGCGCTCCCGCACGTGTCCGTCCCCACCACGTACTCGGGCGCCGAGCTCACGCCGTTCTTCGGCATGACCGATCCGGCCACCCACACGAAGTCGGGGGGCGGCGGCCCGACGCTGGCGCCGATCGCCGCCGTCTACGACCCGGAGCTCACGCTGTCGACGCCGGTGCGGGTGTCGGCCGAGACCGGCATGAACGCCCTTGCTCACTGCGTCGAGGTGGTCTGGTCGCCGGAGCGGACACCGGAGGCGGAGGCCATCGCCATCGCCGGGTTGCAGCGCATCACCCGGGCGCTGCCGCTCGTGGTCGCCGACCCCTCCGACGTCGCCGTCCGCGCCGCCATGCTCGAAGGGGCGGTGCTCGGCGGGCGGTGCCTCCAGAACGCGTCCATGGGCGTGCATCACGGCCTCGCCCAGATGGTCGGGGCCCGGGCGGGCATCGCCCACGGCCTGGCCAACGCCGTGCTGCTGCCCCACACCGTCCGGTTCAACGCCGAGGCCGTGCCCGAGGCCGTGCGGCGCATCGCCGACGCCGTGGGCGGGCCCGACGAC